>CAJWDO010000116.1 GCA_913031555.1 uncultured Alphaproteobacteria bacterium
CTTTTCAAGGCTACAACTACGAAGAAAACCGGACTGCTGGTCCCGAGAGAGAGTGTGCCATCAGCCGACACAACGACACAACTCTCAGATTCTTTGACAATGTCGAGCGAATTATTCCTCACTCCACGACTCCACACCATCACGATGCGTTGTCCCCTGAACGCCCTCCTCCTGGCCTGCTGCGCCGTCGCGACCGCCGCGACGGACGGGCCCGCCCGGGTCCAGATCTACGAGTCGTCGCTCTGAGGCGACTGCCAGGAGCACGCGCTCGCATTGCACGACAAGGCCCTCAACGCGACGGGCATCCTCGACCTCGTGGCCCTCGACGTGAACTTCATCGAGGACTGGTCCTCGGGCGCCTGCCCGGCGGACGCGTTATTTGTGAATACCGGTGCCCACTTTCACGACGTGGGCGCATTCGAGGACGCGTTCGCCTCATTCCTCCGTGCCTTCGACGCGTTGTGCCCGACGAAGCCCCCGGTCGTGTTCCGCACGACGCCTGAGGGCAACCCCGGGTGCAACTCGAGGATGCGCGTTCGCACGGAGCGCGAATGGGAGGAGCAGGTCTGGTCCGTCATCAACGGCTCCCGGGTAGCCCCCGTCGATGGGCCGCCCTTCCAGACGTCATGGTCGTGGGACTTGTTTCAGAAGTTCAACGCCGCCGCCTATCGCATCGCCGCGGCCTACGACTGGGTCCACATCGCGGACGTCGTGCCCTTGGCGCGCCTCCACCCGGCGGCCACAGTGTCCATGGGGACAACGCGCAAGGGCAGCCAAGATTGCCTCCACGGGAACCCCGCGGTTCCATGGTACAACATCCTCTCGCTCAACATCCTCGATGCCGTCCTCGACGCCGCGCCGCGCGGCTCCTCGTGAACCTCGCCATCCTCTAGCGGGGAGTTAAGGGTGCCATTTTCGTTTCGGGACGCATGCGGCAAAGCCGCGCGCGCGCCGGAGAGGCTCCGCGGGTGCTCGGCCGCTTCGGCGACTTCGGCGGCATGTACGTCCCGGAGACTCTGGTTCCTGCCTGCCAGGAACTCGACCGGGCCTTTCGCGACGCATGGGGCGATCCCGCATTCCGGAACGAACTCGACCATCTGCTGCGCACGTATGCCGGCCGTCCGTCGCCGCTGACGGAATGCGATCGTCTCGGTGAAGAACTCGGCTGCCGCATCCTCTTCAAGCGAGAGGATCTCAACCACACCGGCAGCCACAAGATCAACAATTGCCTCGGGCAGATCCTGCTGGCGAAGCGCATGGGCAAGACGCGGATCATCGCGGAGACCGGCGCGGGGCAGCATGGCGTCGCCACCGCCACCGTCTGCGCGCGCTTCGGCCTGCCCTGTGTCGTCTACATGGGCGCGACCGACGTCGAGCGGCAGAAGCCGAACGTGTTCCGCATGAAACTCCTTGGCGCGGAAGTCATTCCGGTCACATCCGGCACCGGCACGCTGAAAGACGCCATGAACGAGGCCCTTCGCTACTGGGTGGCGAATGCCGAGACACATTTCTACATCATCGGCACGGTTGCCGGCCCGCATCCCTATCCACTCATGGTGCGTGACTTCCAGTCGGTGATCGGCCGCGAGGCCCGCCAGCAGATCATGGATGCCGAAGGCCGCCTTCCCGATACCATTGTCGCCTGCATTGGTGGCGGGTCGAATGCCATGGGGCTGTTCCACCCTTTCCTTGATGATGAATCAGTGCGGATCTTCGGTGTCGAGGCGGCTGGCAAGGGAATTCCTTCCGGTCTTCATGCGGCGTCGCTGGCCGGCGGCACTCCGGGGGTGTTGCATGGCAACCGGACCTATCTGCTACAGGATGATGACGGCCAGATCATTGACGCGCATTCCATCTCGGCAGGCCTTGACTACCCGGGGATCGGCCCAGAACATTCATGGCTTCACGACATGGAGCGGGTGGAATATGTCAGTGCCACCGATGAGCAGGCACTGGATGCGTTCCAGCTCTGCTCGCGACTCGAAGGCATCATTCCGGCGCTGGAACCGTCGCACGCGCTGTCCTTTGTCGGCACCATCATCGGTGATATGGACAAGGACGAGATCGTGATCCTCAACATGTGTGGCCGCGGCGACAAGGACCTCGGCGCGGTACTGCCAATGCTTGAGGAACGCGGCAAGCTCTGATCCACCAGACGCCGCCACCTGACATGGCCGCCACCCAAGACGGAAAGATCCTGAAAATGACTTCACGAATCGATGCTGCCTTTGCCAATGCCCGTGCCGAAGACAGGGGCGTGTTTGGCGTGTTTGTTTCGGCCGGCGACCCCGACCGCGAGACATCCAACGCCATTCTCGACACCCTTGTCGAGTCAAAGGTCGACATCATCGAACTTGGCATGCCTTTCTCGGACCCCATGGCGGACGGTCCGGCCATTCAGGCGGCGTCGCTGCGCGCGCTGAAGGCCGGCATGACACTTGCCGGAACGCTTGAAATGGCGCGCGGTTTCCGAACCCGCCATCCCGATACGCCGCTGGTGCTGATGGGCTATTACAACCCGATCTATATATATGGCGTTGACGCCTTTCTCGCCGACGCGGTGGCGGCCGGTGTTGACGGTTTGATTATCGTTGATCTGCCGCCCGAAGAAGATGACGAGCTGTGCCTACCGGCACGCGAGGCCGGGCTTGATTTCATCCGCCTTGTCACGCCGACAAGCGACGCCGCGCGGCTTCCCGTCGTTCTTGCCACCGCCAGCGGCTTTGTCTATTACGTCGCCATCACCGGAATCACCGGCACGCAGAGCGCCGCCGGCGCCAGTATTTCAGCTGCCTATGGCCGGATTTCGGCGGCAACCGATCTGCCGATTGTCACCGGGTTCGGAATCAGAACGCCGGAACAGGCCGGCGAGGCCGCAAGTCTGTCTGACGGCGCCATTGTTGGATCTGCCGTCGTTGATATCATTGCCGACAATCTTGACAAGGACGGCCGGGGAACACCCGAGATCGTGTCCAAAATTGCCGCATTTGTCGGCGACCTTGCCAGCGGGGTGGCGGCAAGCGGCCGCCGCGGGTAAGTGCGAACCGGGCAACCGGCCTGCGCGATACGAAGATTCGAATGCCCAAAGTGGAATGCCCAAAGTGGATTACCCGGAGAGGGGAGCCTGACAGATGAACTGGATCACCAACGCGGTGCTGCCGAAGATCAAGGCGCTTGTCACCACAAATGACGTTCCCGACAATCTGTGGATCAAGTGCAAATCCTGCGGCCAGATGATCTTTCACCGTGAGTTCGAGCAGGCCAGCAATTGCTGCTCGACCTGCGGACATCACGCGCCACTACCCCCCGAAGCTCGCTTTGCGTTGATCTTTGACGATGCGAATTTCGAGACGGTCGCGTTGCCGGGGATCAATGATGATCCCTTGAAATTCCGCGATTCCCGCCGCTATGCCGACCGGCTGAAGGACAGCCGCGCCAAAACCGGCGTCAAGGACGCCATCGCCGTTGCGCATGGACGCATCGGTGGGCACAAGGCCGTCATCGCCGCCTTTGACTTCCGCTTTATGGGTGGGTCGATGGGGCGCATGGTTGGCAATGGTATCATCGCCGCCGCCGAAACGGCAGTAGCGCAGGACGCCGCCCTGATCACGGTTCCCTCGACAGGTGGAGCGCGCATGCAGGAAGGCGTGCTGTCGCTGATGCAGCTTCCCCGAACGATCCTGGCCGTTGAAAAGGTCCGGGCTGCCGGCCTGCCGCATATCGTGTTGCTGGCCCATCCGACGACCGGCGGCGTCACCGCCTCCTTTGCCATGCTTGGCGATCTGCAGATTGCCGAACCCGGCGCCATCATCGGCTTTGCCGGCCGACGTGTCATCGAGGAAACGGTTCGTGAAAAGCTTCCAGCCAATTTTCAGACAGCCGAATATCTTCAGGATCACGGGATGGTCGATGCCGTGATCCCGCGTGCCGAACAGCCATCCTATATCAGCCGCATTCTCGGCTTCCTCATGGGTCAGCGCGAGGCCACAAGGGCCGCCTGATGCCAACATCGCCGGCCCCTGATGATACACGGCGCGCGACGGACGCGCTGTCCCGGCTGACGGCACTTCATCCAAAACTCATCGATCTCGGGCTGGACCGAACCTTTGATCTGCTGGCGAGACTTGGTAATCCGCATCACCGCCTGCCACCAGTGATCCATGTTGCCGGCACCAATGGCAAGGGGTCGGTGATTGCCCTGATGCGCGCCATGGCCGAGGCCGCCGGCCTTCGCGTTCATTGTTATGTCTCACCGCATCTGTGCCGTTTCAACGAGCGTATTCGGCTTGCAGGTTGCCTCATTGGAGATGGCGATCTTGCCGACCTGCTTGAAGAGGTCGAGACCGCCAATGGCGACATGCCGGTCACATTCTTTGAAGTGACAACCGCCGCCGCTCTCCTGGCATTCTCACGCGTCGAGGCGGATCTGCTGCTTCTCGAAACCGGACTTGGCGGGTTGCTGGATTCAACCAACGTGCTGGACGCACCGGCGGCCACGATCATCACCCCTGTGGCCCGTGATCACGAACATTTCCTTGGCAGCGAACTGGCCGGTATCGCCGGTCAGAAGGCTGGCATCATGCGTGGGGGCACCCGTTGTTTCAGCGCGGCACAGGCACCGGAGGTCATGGCCGCCATTGAGCTGCACGCGGCAGACATCGGCACGAACGTGACGGTGCTTGGTCGCGATATCAGCTGGAGGCCAGACCCCGATGGCGGGGTTAAGCTTGATACCGGCACGCGGCAGGTCCATCTGCCAGCACCGTCGCTTAAAGGGCCACACCAGCAGGCCAATATGGCGCTTGCCGCATCGGCGCTTGCCGCCGTGATGCCTAATTTGCCGGATACGGCGCTTGCCGCCGGAGTCACAAAGGCCGATTGGCCGGGGCGTTTACAGAGGCTAGCCAACGGGCCACTTGGCCAGCTTGCCGGCCGCCCGATCTGGGTCGACGGGGCGCATAATGCGCATGGGGCGGACGCGCTTGCCGCCGCACTACCAGCGATTAATGATCGGGGATGGCATTTCATCTGCGGTGCGCTCGATACGAGGCCGGCCGATGAATTCTTGCAACGCATCGCGCCGCTGGCGTCGTCAATCACCTGTATCACTATACCGGATCAGCCAGCCAGCCTGCCGGCTGGCGAACTGGCAAACGCCGCCCGGAAAAGCTTCCCGGCGGCACGCATCGCCTCGTCCGTCAGCGGCGCGTTGCAGGCTCTTGCTGACGGCCCTGATGATTCCGGGCTGCCCGTCATGATCTGCGGGTCGCTATATCTGGCTGGTCATGTGCTGGTGGAAAACGGGAGTCTTCCAGGCTGAGCACGCGCCCGTTGGTCAAGCAATGGTGCTGGTGATCCAGGATTCCAGCTGTGACTTCGGCACCGCACCAATCTTCTCGGCAACAACCTCGCCACCTTTGAAAATCAGCAGAGTGGGAATGCCACGAACATTATATTGCTGCGGGGTCAGCGGGTTCTCATCGATGTTGAGCTTGACGATCGAAATGGCGTCGCCATGCGCGTCGCTGATATCCTCAAGCGCCGGTCCGATGGCCTTGCAGGGGCCACACCATTCCGCCCAGAAATCAACAAGTACAGGCTTGTCAGCCTGCAGGACGTCGGCAGAAAAATCACTGTCGGTTGTCTTCGTCGTCGCCATCGTCTGATGCCCCCATGAAAGTCGGATATGCAGGACCGCCCCGCCTTTCCAAGGTAGGAGCCACGCCCCGACCCGTCAAGGCGTGGCGGTATCGCCAAGCATCGCCAGCGCCGCCTTGCGCGCCGCCGGTGTGATTTCCTCAATCGCCGCCGCCTCGGTCCAGACAAGCCATGTCAGAATTTCGTGCCGTGGGTAGATCTGCGCCATCAACGCACCATACAGCGCCATCTGCCTGATATAGGAATCAG
>CAJWDO010000117.1 GCA_913031555.1 uncultured Alphaproteobacteria bacterium
TATCCTAGCGCTGGCAGTCGGGACAGTAAAAACTGCTGCGCCCCGACTGGATAATGCGGCGAATGGTGGCCCCGCATGTCCCGCATAGCTGGCCGTCGCGGCCATAGACTGTCAGGCGCTGGACGAAATAGCCAATCTCGCCACCAGGCTGCACATGGTCACGAAGACTGGTCCCGCCATCTTCAATGGCGCTTGCCAGTACCGATCTGATCGCCGCGACCAGCCGGTCGGCCCGACCACCGCGAATCGTGCCGGCCTTGCGGCGTGGTGACAGGCCCGCCATGAACAGCGCCTCGCACGCATAGATATTGCCGATGCCGGCAACCAGCGCCTGATCGAGAAGCGCCGTCTTTATCGGCCCCTTGCGGCCAGCCAGCGCGGCAACGAGATGATCTGCAGAAAAGCTGTTACCAAGCGGCTCCGGCCCCATATCCACCAGCATCGGATGCACCTCACCTCTGTAAAGATCAAGCCAACCGAACCGGCGCGGGTCGTTAAAGACGATCCAGCTTTCGGCTGCATTGGCCATCCCGCTGCCCATCGTCAGCACAATATGGTCATGCTTGCCGATGGGCGGTTGTGCCTGATGGATGCGGATTGACCCCGACATGCCAAGATGCAGCAACATCGTCTCACCCTGATCGAGCGGCAACAGCACATATTTACCGCGCCGCTGCAGCCCGCCGACAACCCGTCCCTCAAGGCGGCTGGCAAGCTGGTCCGGCAAGGGCCAGCGCAGATCGGGCCTGCCAACATGCGCATGCAGAATTTGCCGGTCTTCCATCGCCGGTGCCAGCGCGCGTCTGACCGTCTCAACCTCTGGCAGTTCAGGCATCCGCAGACCTCTTGCACCGCGTCTTGCAGCAACAGCTTCTGGATCGGATTGCGACCATAAAAATCTAACCTCTCTGGGGCGTTTTCGTGTATCAAGTGCGGGTGCGGTAACAGGTGCGGGGTGCTTTATGTGCAATCGCACGCGCCCGTACGCTTCGCAAGCCCGCGCACGCCAGGCAAACTATAGACAGCGATCAAAATGACTGACCAGAGCCAAAATGGCCGCAACGATGACGGCCCCGATATTCAGTGCCCTGAGAATCAGGGTGGTGATGATCATGACGGGGTGATCGATTTCGGCTTCCGGACCGTTCGCCGTGAGGCCAAGCGCGGCATGGTGCGTGATGTCTTTGATTCGGTGGCCTCGCGCTATGATGTGATGAATGATCTGATGAGCGGCGGTGTCCACCGGCTGTGGAAAGCCGCGATGATCGACTGGATTGCCCCGCAGCCTGTCCAGACACTTGTCGATCTTGCCGGTGGCACCGGTGACATCAGCCAGCGCTTTCTGACAGCTGGCGGCGGCAATGCCATTGTATGCGACATCAACGAGGCGATGCTGGCCGCCGGACGCCAGCGCCGCGACATGATCCGCCTTGCTGACCGGGTACGCTGGTGTACCGGCAATGCCGAGGCCCTGCCTTTCGAGACAGCAAGCGCTGATATTGTCACGATTGCGTTTGGCCTGCGCAATGTGACTGACCGCGACGCCGCCATTGCCGAGGCGCATCGCATCCTGCGGCCGGGCGGGCGTTTTCTGTGTCTTGAATTCTCGCAGGTCAGCAATGCCGCGCTGGCCCGGGTGTATGACAGCTGGTCCTTCAATGTGCTGCCCCGCCTTGGCCAGCTTGTTGCCGGCGATGCCGACAGCTATCGCTATCTTGTGGAATCAATCCGTACCTTTCCGGCACCGGAAATTCTCGCCGACATGTTTGCCGGGGCCGGGTTTGCTCAGGTACGGGTGCGCCGTATGTCTGCCGGCATCGCCTGCATACATTCGGGATGGAAACTCGACTGATGCGCGCCTCCGGCTGGCAGATCCTTCTGGCAATGCTGCGGCTGCCGGTGATTGCCTGGCATCTTGGCCGGGCCGGCACGCTTGGGCACATGTCGCAGATCACACTTCTGCCGGGCTGGATGCGGCGTATCTGCTCGCTTGTCGACAAGCTGATACGATCTCGCGGCGCGCGGCGTGACGCCGGCAGCGCGCTCGCCGAGGCGCTGATCAGGCTTGGTCCGGGATTCATCAAATTCGGCCAGGCGCTGGCAACACGAGCCGATCTCATCGGCCCGCAGATGGCGCATTCGCTGAGCTTTCTTCAGGACCGCCTGCCAGCCTTCAGCCCCAATCTGGCACGCCGCCAGGTGGCACGTGAGGCTGGCCGGCCGCTTGATGACATATTCCGGCGCTTTGACGATGTGCCGGTGGCCGCCGCGTCAATCGCACAGGTGCATTATGCCGAGCTTGTTGATGGCCGGCAGGTGGCGGTGAAGCTGTTGCGCCCGGGAATCCGGCGGCTCATGCAGTCCGATACGACACTGTTCTACTCACTGGCGCGCATTCTGGAATGGCTGGCCCCGAACCTGCAACGCCTGAAGCTTGTCACCGCGGTGGACCAGTTCACACAGATTTCGGATTTCGAGCTCGATTTTCGTCTTGAGGCCGCGGCGGCTGGCAAGCTTGCCGACAACATGGCGGATGATGACGGCATCCATGTCCCATGGGTCGATCTGGAACACACGACAGCGGCGATGCTGGTAATCGAATGGATCGAGGGCATCCGGATTGACGATGTCGACGCCCTCACGGCGGCCGGGCATGATATCGAAAGCATCACCGAAGTTGCGGCACGCTGCTTTTTCAATCAGGTGTTCCGTGACGGCTTTTTCCACGCGGATATGCATCCCGGCAATATTTTCATCGCCGCCGACGGCACACTGGTGCCGATCGATTTCGGGATCATGGGGCATCTTGATTTTGCCGACAGGCTGTTTCTGGCGCGGCTTCTCACAGCGATGATCGAACGCGATTATGACGCCGTGGCGCGGCTTCATGCAGATGCCGGCATGCTTGGTGAGAATGTGCCGCTGACGCCCTTCGCGCAATCCATACGCGCCGTCGCCGAGCCGGTGATGGGCAAGCCTCTTGGCGAGGTTTCACTTGGTACCGTCCTCGGGCAAATCTTCCAGCTGTCTGGCCGCTTCGCAATCGACGTTCAACCTCAATTCAACCTGCTGCAGAAAACCATGATGATGGCCGAGGGCGTGGCACGCCAGTTGAACCCCGAGGCCAATATGTGGATGCTGGCACGCCCGCTTGCCAGCCAGTGGATGCGGGATCAGGCAAGCTTTGCCAAACGAGCCGAGGATCTGTTTGAAGGGGCGATGATGCTGGCGGCGCGGCTGCCCCGGATCCTGAGCGCCCTCGAGGCACGCCAGGAGCCAACACCGGTACCTGTCAAAAGCTCATGGCCCTTTGTGACGACGCTGGTGGCACTTGCCGTTGCCTTTGCCGTGTTTTTCACATAACTTCATGTAAATTCACATTTAGAGAATCACTATGAAAAATTGTGATCTTCCAGCCATCATCACCGCGCTTGGCGGGCGGCGGGCGTTGCAGGACCTTCTTGGTGTCGGCCCCAGCGCCATCAGCAACTATCTTGCCAGAGGCACCCTGCCGCAGTGGGTCCATGCGCCTGTCTGCGAGGCGTTGCGGGCGCGCGGCTATCAGATCGACCCGGGAAGCCTTGCTCTTGTCGAACCGGATAACGGCACCGGCCGCACAAATGGTAGCTCAACTGGCGCCCCCAATGGTGGTAGCGTGCTGCTGATCGTTGGTGGTGGCATTGCCGCCTACAAGGCGCTTGAGGTGGCGCGGCGTCTGCAGGATCACGATGTAGCGGTCACCGGCGTGATGACAAGGGGGGCGCAGGAATTCATCACGCCGCTCAGCCTGTCCGCCCTGACCGCACAGAAGACCTTTACCGATCTGTTCTCGCTGACCGACGAGGCGGAGATGGGCCATATCCGGCTGGCCCGCGAGGCCGATCTCGTCCTGGTCGCGCCGGCAACCGCCAATCTGATGGCCCGGGCCGCGAACGGGCTGGCGGATGATCTTGCCACGACGATCCTGCTGGCCACCGACGCGCCGGTGCTGATGGCGCCGGCGATGAACCCGGCGATGTGGTCCAATCCGGCGACGCAGGACAATCTGGCGCGTCTTCGTTCCCGCGGCGTGAATTTCGTCGGCCCGGCAGCAGGTGACATGGCCTGCGGCGAGGAAGGCACCGGCAGGTTGAGCGAGCCGGAGGTGATTGTCAGTGCCGCACGCGACCTTCTCGATCCGGCACCAAAGGGACCGCTTGCCGGCCGCCACGCCATCGTCACCTCAGGCCCGACCATCGAGCCGATTGATTCGGTCCGTTTCATCGCCAACCGGTCTTCCGGCAAGCAGGGTCACGCCATCGCCGCCGCACTGGCCGACCGCGGCGCGCGGGTCACGCTTGTCAGCGGGCCTGTCGCAATTCCGGCACCGCGCCATGTCGATGTTGTGCCGGTCGAAACGGCGCGTGACATGCTTGCCGCCTGTGAAGACGCACTGCCAGCGGACCTTGCCGTCTGCGCCGCTGCTGTCGCCGACTGGCATGTCACCGGCACACGGAACGGCAAGATGAAAAAGACCGGGGACGGCCCGGCACCAACGCTGTCGCTTGCCGAGAACCCGGACATTCTGCGGCATCTTTCCACCCATATCAGCCGACCACGGCTTGTCGTCGGCTTTGCCGCCGAGGCCGAGGAACTGCACGCCAACGCCATCGCGAAGCTGGCGCGAAAAGGGTGCGACTGGATCGTCGCCAATGATGTTGGCCCCAAAACGGGAACTTTCGGCGGCGATAACAATACGGTGCATTTAATCACGGAAGCCGAGAATGAAAGCTGGCAGCCCATGCAAAAAACCGCTGTAGCCAGCAAATTGGCGGCCCGCATTGCGGCGCATTTTGGAGATAATAATGACTGAGGTTAAGGTGACCCGCCTGCCCCATGGTGCTGATTTGCCCTTGCCCGCCTATCAAACTGCCGACAGCGCCGGGATGGATTTAATGGCCGCAATTGCGGCACCGGTAACATTAGCGCCCGGCGAACGCCGGCTGATCGCCACCGGCTTAGCGATTGCCCTGCCCTCAGGTTACGAGGCGCAAATCCGGCCACGCTCAGGGTTGGCTTTGCGTGACGGTATTTCCCAGGTCAACGCGCCGGGCACCATCGATGCCGATTATCGTGGTGAAATTGGCATTATCCTGATCAACCATGGCGACACGGCTTTTGAAATCACCCCTGGTATGCGCATTGCCCAAATGGTTGTTGCGCCCGTGGTTCAGGCCCATTGGCGGGAAGTTGACAGCCTTGATGAAACCGATCGTGGCGACAGCGGCTTTGGCTCCACAGGCACAGGTAAGGCCGCAGGTCATTCGTGATGGAGCTGACCGACGCCCAGTTTGAGCGCTATGCCCGCCATCTGATTCTCGATGAAGTCGGTGACGCTGGACAGGAAAAATTGTTGCAGGCCCGGGTCTTGGTTGTTGGTGCCGGCGGCCTTGGGGCACCGATGTTGCTGTATCTGGCAGCCGCCGGTGTCGGCACCATTGGCATCATCGATGATGATCATGTTGACCTGTCAAATTTGCAGCGCCAAGTCATCCACATGACCGAGCGCGTTGGCAGCGCGAAAACACAGTCGGCGGCCGCAACCATTGCAGCCGTCAACCCGGACATTGTTGTTGAGCAGCACGCCACCCGCCTGACGGCCGACAATGTTATGGCCTTAATTAATGATTATGACGTGATTGCAGATGGCTCCGACAATTTCAGCACCCGCTATTTGCTGAATGACGCCTGCCACCTGGCCGGAAAAACTTTGGTTGCAGGCGCATTGCTGCGCTTTGAAGGCCAACTTTCAACCTTTCGCAGCGGCGTGAGCGGCCGTCAAGATGCGCCGTGTTATCGATGTCTGTTTCCGGCACCGCCGGCCGCCGAGCACGGCGTCGCGCTCGCGCGCCGCGCGC
>CAJWDO010000118.1 GCA_913031555.1 uncultured Alphaproteobacteria bacterium
AGAACAGAGCTGCCGCGCTACGCAAGTTTCCCAGCTTGCAGGCGGATGCTCTCAATGCGCTCTTAGATGCCAAAGAGTTCACCGCGCGCCGGTTTCTTGCTCCAGATGAGCGGGGCCGGCAAAATGGGTTTACGCTCCGATACGAAGGCGATACTGGCGAGACCTATCATCCGAAATTCGCGCATGCAATTGCGATGAACCCGGAATTGAGTTCTGCACTCATTTCTGGCCTGCTCCACCCGTCGCACAAGCAGTTCGAGGCGCGCTACATTGGCGACAGCATGGACGATTCCAACGATGACCGCGCTCTCGAGGCCGAGGACACCTACAGCACTCTGCGGCGCGTTTTTGCGGGCGAGGCCTTCGCCGTCCACCCGCCCCTGCCCTTCCCCACTCATCTCGGCGACGAAGGCGCAGCGAACCACATGCGGCTGACGGCCAGTCACGACGCGCGGGGGACCAACGTATTCGTCCACGGCGCGCCGCGCGGCGGCCGCTTCCCCGAGCGCCAGGCCCTGCGCGCCAGTCAGGCTGTGGCGCGACTCGCCGGCGTGCGGCCGACCGCGCTCTTCGCCATGCAGAGCGCCGAGGCGATCGAGGCCGGGGCGCAGTTCCTGGTGCTCAGCGACCGCGACTCGACGCGCGACCTGGCTCCGATCCCGTCGCTGCTGATGCTCGCGATCTTCGGCGGCCAGTGGGTGAGCCAGGACCCGGTCTGGGGCCCGGCCTTCACCTTCGACGACGAGTACAAATACTACTGGTCGTACATCGGCCACTTCATCCACTCGCCGTTCTACGTCTACGCCTACGCGTTCGGCGACTGCCTGGTGAACTCGCTCTATGCCGCCTACCAGGCGAAGCCCGATGGCTTCCAGGAGAAGTATCTCGAAATGCTGCGCTCGGGCGGCGTCAAGCGTCACAAGGAACTGCTAGCCCCGTTCGGCCTCGATGCCTCCGACCCGGCCTTCTGGGACAGGGGCCTCGACGTGATCTCGGGCTTCATCGACGAGCTGGAGAAGCTGTAGGCCACGATGGCGGACGAAGGCGATTCCCTCGGCGGCCGGCTCGGGCGCTATGCGCGGGTCGGCACGTCGGTCGGCGGGCTGGCGGTCAAGCTGGCGGGGCAGCGCTATCTCGGATTCGGTCTCGATCGCGACAAGCATGCGAGCGAACTGAAGGCGGCGCTGGGCGGGCTGAAGGGCCCCCTCATGAAGGCGGCGCAGCTGCTTGCCACCATTCCCGACGCCCTGCCGCCGGAATATGCCGACGAGCTGGCAAGCCTTCAGGCCGACGCGCCGGCGATGGGATGGCTGTTCACGCGCCGCCGCATGGTGGCCGAGCTTGGCCCTGACTGGCAGGAGAAACTGCAATCATTCTCGCGTGAGGCGGTGTCGGCGGCATCGCTTGGCCAGGTCCATCGGGCGGTCGATCTTGATGGCAACCAGCTGGCGATGAAGCTTCAATATCCCGATATGGCGTCGGCCATCGACGCTGACCTTCGCCAGCTTCGTCTGGTCTTCCAGCTGTATGAGCGTTACGACTCGGCGATCTCGACATCAGATATCTATGACGAGCTGTCGGAGCGTCTTCGCGAGGAGCTCGACTACCAGCGTGAGGCAACGAACCTCGCTCTGTATCACCACATGCTTGCCGATGAGGACGCCGTTCGGCTGCCGGTCTACCGGCCCGAGCTGTCAACCGATCGGCTGATGACTATGAGCTGGCTTGACGGCACGCGGGTCATGCCGTTTCTTGAGACCAAGCCGTCACAGGAGACGCGCAACGAGATTGCCCGGAACATGTTCCGCGTCTGGTATGTGCCGTTCTATTATTACGGTGTGATCCATGGCGACCCGCATCTTGGCAATTACTCGCTCGATGATGACAACAGGATCAATCTGATGGATTTCGGGTCGATCAGGCTGTTCCGCCCGGCCTTTGTGGGTGGGGTGATCGACCTGTATCGGGCGCTGCGTGACAATGACCCCGATCTGGCGGTCCATGCCTATGAAAGCTGGGGTTTTCACGGCCTCGACAAGGAAGCCATCGAGGTCCTCAACATGTGGGCCGAATTCATCTACGCACCTTTGTTGGAAGACAGGGTGCGGCCCATCCAGGCGCTTCGCAACGGTTCGGCCGGGCGTGAGCTTGCCGGCAAGGTGCATGGCGAGTTGAAGCGTATTGGCGGCATTCGCCCGCCACGCGAATTCGTGTTGATGGACCGGGCGGCAGTGGGGCTTGGTTCGGTGTTCATGCATCTTGGCGCCGAAGTGAACTGGCACAGCCTGTTCCACGACCTGATTGATGATTTCGACCGCGACAGGCTGGCCGCGCGCCAGCGTGAGGCTGCCACCACCGCCGGCATTCCGGACGCTCTGCTGGATCAGGGCGTCTGACGAAACGTCAGCTGCCGAGATTTGTCAGGATCTGGTCAAGCGACGCCTTGGCATCGCCATACAGCATCCGCGAATTGTCCTTGAAGAACAGCGGATTTTCGATTCCCGAATAGCCGCGGCCCTGTCCACGCTTGGAAATGATGACCTGCCGCGCCTTCCACACCTCGAGAACGGGCATGCCGGCGATCGGGCTGTTCGGATCGTCCTGCGCGGCCGGGTTCACGATATCATTGGCGCCAAGAATGATCACCATGTCTGTATTTGGGAAATCGGAATTGATCTCATCCATTTCCAGAACGATGTCATAGGGAACCTTGGCCTCGGCGAGAAGTACGTTCATGTGGCCGGGAAGCCGGCCTGCCACCGGGTGAATGGCGAACCGTACCGATTTGCCCTGCGCGCGAAGCCGACGCGTGATCTCGGACACCGCGCCCTGCGCCTGTGCCACCGCCATGCCATAGCCAGGCACAATGATGATGTCCTGCGCGTCCTGAAGGTCGGACGCGACGCTGGCGACATCGGTGGCGATCATCTCGCCCTCGACTTCCTGGCTGCTGCTGACGGTGGTTCCCCAGCCGCCGAGGATTACCGACAGGAAGTTGCGGTTCATCGCCCGGCACATGATGTAGGACAGGATGGCACCCGATGCGCCGACCAGTGCGCCGGTGACGATCAACAGATCGTTGCCGAGAAGGAATCCGGTCGCCGCGGCGGCCCAGCCGGAATAGGAATTCAGCATCGAAACAACAACCGGCATGTCGGCACCGCCGATGGCGAGCACAAGATGCGCGCCGAAGACAAGCGCAATGGCGGTCATCAGATACAGCGTCCACGGCCCGGCATGGTTCAGATACATGCCGCCAAGCCAGACACAGCCAAGCACCGCGACAAGGTTCAGGATGTTCCGCCCGGGAAGTGTCAGCGGCTTGCCATCGACAAGTCCGGACAGTTTGCCAAAGGCGACGACCGATCCGGTGGTCGTCACCGCGCCGATGAAGACGCCAAGGAAGATTTCGACCTCATGGATGATCTTCTCGGCCCCGGCCAGCCCCTCTGGCGGGGCAAAATCGGAATTGATGCCGATGAAGACAGCCGCCAGACCGACAAAGGTATGAAGCGCGGCCACAAGCTGGGGCATGCCGGTCATCTGGACCCGCTGCGCGACGACAAAACCGATTACCGAGCCGACACCGATCATCAGCATCAGCATGCCGGACAATGTGACCTGCGGGCCAAAGATGGTGGCACCGACGGCAAGTGCCATCCCGACGATCCCGTACCATACGGCACGCTTGGCGCTTTCCTGATTCGACAGGCCGCCAAGCGAGAGGATGAAAAGAACACTGGCTGCGATATAGACAGCCGTAACGATGTTAGAACTCATCTGAATTCACCCTTCCGCCGGTCAGCTTTTCTGGAACATCGCCAGCATCCGGCGCGTGACCATGAAACCGCCAACAATGTTGATGGTTGCGATCAGCACCGAGATACTCGCAAGGATCATCACGATCTGGTTGCTTGACCCGATCTGCAGCAGCGCGCCGAGAATGATGATTCCCGAAATGGCGTTGGTAACAGCCATCAGCGGTGTGTGGAGCGCGTGGCTGACATTCCAGATCACCTGGAAGCCGACAAAGCAGGCCAGCGCGAAGACAATGAAATGCTGCATGAAGCTGGCCGGGGCATAGGCACCGACAAGCATCATGAAGGCACCGCCGAAGGCCAGCATGCCAATCTGCTGGCGGCCCTTGCGGCGATGTTCGGCGATTTCCCTCGCCGCCTTTTCTTCCGGCGTCAGTTCAACCGGCTTTTCGGCCGCCGGGGATTTGCCGATGGCCTGCACTTTCGGGGCCGGCGGCGGATAGGTTATCTCGCCACCATTCACCGCTGTGGCACCCCGGATCACGTCATCCTCCATATTGAGGGTGATCTGGCCATCCTTCTCGGGTGTCAAATCATCAAGCATATGCCGGATGTTGGTGGCATAGAGGGTCGAGCTCTGTGCCGCCATGCGACTTGGAAAATCGGTATAGCCGACGATCGTGACGCCGTTTTCGGAGGTGACGATCTCATCAGCCACGGTCAGGTCGCAATTGCCACCCTGTTCGGCCGCCAGATCGACAACAACCGACCCCGGCTTCATCAGCCCGACCATCTCGGCAGGCCATAATTTCGGCGCTGGCCGGCCCGGGATCAGCGCGGTGGTGATCACGATGTCGATCTCCGGCGCCTGCGCGCGGAACAACTCCATCTCCTTCTCGATGAATTCCGGCGAGGCAGGCTTGGCGTATCCGCCTTCACCAGACCCGTCCTCGTCGAATTCCAGCATCAAGAAATCGGCACCCATCGATTCGATCTGCTCGGCAACTTCCGGACGAACGTCAAAGGCCCGTACAATCGCGCCAAGCGACGTGGCGGTGCCGATGGCGGCAAGCCCGGCCACCCCGGCGCCGATGACAAGAACCTTGGCCGGTGGCACTTTGCCAGCGGCGGTGATCTGGCCTGTGAAGAAGCGCCCAAACTGGTTGCCTGCCTCGATAACGGCACGATAGCCGGCGATATTGGCCATAGAGGACAGCACGTCCATTTTCTGGGCGCGGCTGATCCGCGGCACCATATCCATGGCGATGGCGTTGGTGCCGGCCTTGCTGAAAGTCTCGAGAAGGGCAGAATTCTGACCCGGCCACAAGATGCTGATCACTGTCTGGTCGGTGCGAAGGTGTTTTTCCTCCTTCGCCGCGACACCGCGAACCTTGACCACAATATCCGACTGCTTCCACAGCGATGCCGCGGTTTTTACCACCTCGGCGCCAACCTCTACATAGGTGGCATCGGCAAAGCCGGCAGCGACGCCGGCGCCCGATTCAATCACGCAGTCATATCCGAGTTTCTGGATCTGGCGAACGCTTTCAGGCGTCATAGCGACGCGCTTTTCGCCATCAAGAATTTCCCTTGGGCAGCCTACCTTCATCTCGTCTTTCCATCTGTTGGTGTGGCGTAGGGTGGCACACATCTGTTGATACTGCACATTGGCCGGAGATGTGACCTGAAAACAAGGTCTAAGGTGGTAATGGATTTTTGCGCTAAATGCTATAATGCAGTTGTTGTGGCGGTGGCAGATGCCAAATGCTGTGAAACCGGGCTTTGGTGGAATGAATTTTCAACCCTCAGAACCAACCAAGATTGCGGTGGTGCTGGCCTTGTCGCATTATTTTAGTAATCAACCACATGATCGGATGCGATCATTCCTGTGGTATTTACCAGCCTTTGCTATTATTGCTGTGCCATTCACTCTTGTCTTTATCCAACCAGACCTTGGCACAGCATTGATGCTCCTATTTGGTGGGCTAGTTGTTGTTTTTGCCGCTGGTTTTCCATGGCGATATGTGCTTTGTGCGATTTTTTTTGTGGTTGCTGCAATACCGTTACTATGGGTTCAACTTCACGCTTACCAAAAGAAGCGCGTCATGACTTTCTT
>CAJWDO010000119.1 GCA_913031555.1 uncultured Alphaproteobacteria bacterium
ATGTTCAGAGCCACGCCGCCATCACCGTGGGATCGCGCCTCAGCCGTGCGGGTTTTCGGGTAACAGCGCCGGACCCGCTTCTGCAAACGCTGAATATCGGGCCTGTAATTGCGCGTGCCGACCTTCTGGCGCGGGGCGATGACATCATGACAGCTCTTGGGAAAGCGGTCATCGTGCTGGTTGACCTTGAGATAACGGAGGCTGGCGATGAGTCACCAAGTTATGACATAAGTTTAAGTTCGGAAATCTACGAACCTGCAGGTCAGCAATTTGTAGCGAGCTGGGCAGTGCCGAATACGACGCTGATCGCCCCGGTGCCCTGCGCGGCGGCCTGCCAAGCAAAGACACTGCGCGCCGAAGTCGAAAGAATGGCCGACACGCTTGGTGAAAGCCTTGTGTTTCTCTTGCAGGAACCCGGCGGCGCACTTACAGGCGACGGTGGGGCGGTTGCCATCCTGCAGATGGAAATCATCGATCTTAGCGTCGAAGAACGGGTGCAGCTTATCGATCTGATGCGGAACGAATTCCCCGGCTTTGTCGATATCACGCGGTCACAAACATCCGGCCCGCGCCAGCGCCTGCGCTATCACACCACCGCAGATCTCGACAGGCTAGGTGAATGGATCGTCGTATCGCTTGCCGAGATCGGCCTTGAAGCGGGACAGGATGTGCAGTTCGTGATGACAGGCAATCGCATCGACATCCGCCGTATCTCAATCGCCAATCGTAAGGGTACGGCGGGCAACAAGGTCAAATTCAACTGACTGGTGCCGGCAGTATTTCCGCGCCAAAATCAAACCCCGGGATAAAATAGCCCTAAATCTTTCATGTTTTCAGGAGGACAAAACTTCTGGAGACAATGATGATCAACGACGGCGCAAATCCGCTTGCCGAAGTGGCGTTGGCCCTCGCGATGGCCTTTTTCAGCCTGATGATCCTGATGCTGTTCGCCATGGTCAACACACCGAAGACCGACAGCACGCAACCCAGCGTGGCCACGATGGACATGGCCCTCGAACCCAGTGACAAGGCGCATGGGGAGGACGACCGGCAACTTGTCATCTATACAGCAGCAGGGTTCTTTGACGAGCAGCTGAGCAGACTTGATCCCGCCGCGATCGACCCCAGGCGGCCGGTCATACTGGCCGTGTCGGAACAAATGCCTATTTCGCGCATTACCGGCCTTCAGCGCCAATATCCCCATCTGAAGCTCGAGATCGCCGAATTGACGCCGGAATGGCAGGTACGGATCGCCAGCATGGGACGGGAGGCCGGCCAATGAAGACAATCACGGCGAAACTACTGATGATCATCGCACTCGCGTCGGCGGGCAGCCTTGGCCTTGCGATCGGCGCACAGGCGAAACCTGACAACGCCAGGCATATCAATCACGCCGGGCTGCCATCCGGGCACCACATGACGGAAAGCCAACTCAAGCAGATGATCGTTCAGGAGGCTGCGAGGACGACCAACATCACCCCGAGCGTGGCGCTGGCGGTGGCGAAGATCGAATCCGGTTTCCGGCCACATGTTGTCAGTTCCGCCGGCGCCATCGGTGTGATGCAGATCATGCCACGAACCGGCCGCGACTTGTTTGGCCTGAGTCGGGCCGAGTTGTTCGATCCGGCCATCAACATCCGCGCCGGTGTGACTTTCCTCGACCAGTTAATTGACCGCTATGAAGGACGTGTTGATCTTGCGCTATCCCACTATAATGGTGGCTCACGCGTTACCGCTGGCCCACAGCCGAAGATCATTCCGGTAACGCGAGGCTATGTCATCAAGGTTCTGGCGATGGCGCAGGCCTACCAGGCGGAGGGGCGCGACGTCAGAATCGACAAGCCGTACGACAAAGGCGTGCGCATGGCCGGGTATCCCCTACCGCCATCAGCTAGGATGGCCATTGCGGAGGCTGCAGTCAGTTCCGCGCACGCGGGTGGCCTGCCTTATGGCTCCAGTAACCGCGAGCTGTACCAGCACCTGAAGGAGGCCGATTTCTGGATGGCTGCGGCGCAAGCAACCCGTAATGATGGCACACTGTCGATCGGACGGATTGATGCCGGCACCGGGCCTGCCAGCACACTGGTTGCGAGGCTGCGTGATAACCGGCAGGCCTTTCGTCATTGGTTGAAAGCAAGCCGGTGAATAGAGTAGCCTCGGCATCATCGGGCTGGACAGATGTCCCGCCATTGGCTGATGGAGACGGCGGTGCCAGATCTTTCACATTTCCTGTTGCGCGGCTGCCTTCCCGGCGCTTCAGGCGCTTGCCATACCGGCCTTGCCCGATGGTAGACCCAACCGAAATACTCGCTGGCTGGTCAGAGTTCACCCTGACGCCGCCATCGGAGTATTTTTTGAACTGTCTGCGATCTGTCGGCGAGGCCACCGCCGGCAATGGCGCCCCCGCCTACCAGCCGGACACTATCAGCCAACTCATCTCGACGATTGCCGGTCGCGGCTATGGCCCGCTTCTGTTCAGGTCGGTGCATGTCATGTCGGCCGCGGCAGCCCAAAATATTCAGCTCGATCAATTGCTGGTAACCGCGCACCCAATGACAGCCCGTCAAGCAAGCCGTTTGCTGTTCTCCGCCACAGCCGACTCTCCGCCAACTTTGGCGAGACGCGACGGCATACTGGAATTCCGCGAGCCCGGCAACGATATGACGATCTTCAAACTCACTGGCGGTCAGGTGCCACTTGCTGTCGCCTGCCTCGAATTCCTGGTTGAGGCATTGGGGTTCGACTGTATTCACAATGCCTTTTCGGATCTCGCGGCCGACCATGGCAGCGCGCCTCGAAAGGCCGTAACAAAGGATCTTTCCGCGCGTCTCTACAACTTTCTTGGCGAACATCTGCCACAAATGGCGGAACGGAACATGGCGCGGCTACTGGTTGAACACCTGGAGACAAAAGTCGGCGTGGCACGGTTCACCGCCGAGGACATTGACGACGGGTTGATACTCGATTTCTGGATAGAGAATAGCGCAGAAAATGCGCTATCCTTCAGGCTGTTCGGCACCGCCGCAAAGGCCTGGATGACGTTCCGGGACAGCCTTATTCATTCGCAGAGCGATGCGTTCGATGTTCATGTTTCGCTGACAGCGAGTTTCGAGGATGAAGATATTGACAGGCTCTCGCAACTTGCGATCAGCAGTGCCCCGGATGCGGAAGATAATGGTGGCACCACATCGCCGGACCTCGGGCAACTTGTCGGCGATGCCGCGACACCGACAGGCTGGATTTCCGACCTGCAACGCCGGCCATGCAGCGCAATCAAGTTTCTTACCAAGACCGAATTGGCGCAGCTGTCCGTGCCCGCCCTCGCAGGCGCCGCCGGCCACGGACTTGTTCTGACATGTCTACGGCTTGCTACCTTTGGTCCCGTGCAAAATAAGCTTGTTCAGGCCAGCCGCGGTGGTGATATTGGCAAGGGCGACATCGAGCTTGAAATGGCCGGCATAAGCGACACTGTCTATGAGGGCCATTTGGCAAACTGGCGGACGCTGAGGACCACTATCGAAAACATCGCCACGACCGCCTTCCTGCGTTTATGGGACGCCCGCAACCCAGCTATTTTCGAGTATCTATCACGCTGTGGCAATGATGAAACAAGGCAGGAAATGGCGGCCATCGCCACCGATCTGCAAGACCGGGTGGCGCCCATGGATACGGACGATGACCCGGTCGGCCAGCTTGCCCTCATGGTACTGGACAGGATCGACACTTTGCCATCCGACAGCCCGATCGGCAACCAACGCAAGCATATGAAGCGTATCGCTCAATCCTATCGTCGCCAGGGGCTGCGTGCCGCCGATGTCGTGGTGGAACCGGCACCTGACGGAGAACAGGCCTCGGGCCCGACCTTGTCGCTGACAGATCCGGATCATCTCCATGCGCTGATCTACGGCGGTGACCGTCTGTTAAAACTGTCTGGTTTCCTCGCCTCGTTGGATCAACCGGATCAATCCATGCGGTCACATGCCAGGGATGATTTTGTGATTTTCAGTGACCAACTATCCAAACTGCACGAGACTACATCATGACACCGGCCTCCTCCCCAGATTCCTCCACTGTCGATCGTGAAACCGCCGAACTGCGGCTAACCAATCGCCTGTCCTTCGAAGCGGTCATGGTCGCGCTCGCCCAATCAGGCGACCCCACATCGATCGGTGGCACCCCGCGAGTGATTCCGTTCCGCATGCTGCACAAGCTCGCAACAGGCAGCTATGAAGGGGATGTCACCCCGCTTCTCGATCAGATTTCGCAGGACTTCAACAAGCGGCGTCAGTTTCGCGGCATACTAGGCACGGTGTCGATTGCGAGGCAACAACAGCAGGCGGCCGCGGCGTCACGTGACAGCGCCAGTACCAAAAATAGGCCGGGCCCGGCCTTCGACCTCGTCCTATCGGCCTCGTCGCGAGATGACGGCGCGATCTATCTTCAGATAAAATTCCACACAAACCCCAGCCAGGGCGCCGAAGACGATCTCGACGGCCCGCGCCCGACCATGCTCTTCGCCGACTGCGACGGGCATTTCACGATGGTGAGGCTACCGGAAATGATGGATGACACCATTCAAATCATGCTAGATCAATCGCACGCTATCGTGCAGGCCGTCCGCGATCCGGAAACGGAGTTCTTCATCCGGTGAACCCTTTCAAAGTTTTTATCCCAACAACAAGAGGCGCCGTGCGCGTCCTCTCAATTACAAGGGAAGCGCCTGAGATCCGATCGGTGATCTGTATTACTGGCAGCTTCGAAGCCTTGCCGATCAGCGGCAACTACGACCAATTCGTGCGTCGACCAACCGGGGTGATTGAAAAGCTCCTTGGAGAGGGATCCTACCGCACCGACCTCGAGGGGCCCGTGACACAGGGGGACAGCTGGCAATTCGGAATATTGCTGGCGCATATGCTGCAGAAGTCCGGCAGTCTCGTGGGCTCGCACGGCGCATCGCACGGGAACGACGTCATCTGGGCAAGTGGCGAAGTCAGCCCGACACTGGATATCAGGCCGGTCGATCATATGCGGCAGAAATTCAGCGAGTCCTACGCTCAGCTGCGGGCCCTGCATGACAATGGTGAAACCGTCACGGTGCTTCTTCATCCCTCTAACCGCGAGGAGATCGCTGATCTTATCCCGAAAGACTGGATCATCATCGCTACCGAGCGGGTTTCGGACGCTGCCGCCGCGATCGGGGTGGAGATTACCGCGCCCTCTGCGAAACCGCGCCGCCAGATCACACCTGCTTCCTCGCTTCGGCGCCGGGCCGGTGTCGCAATCACCCCGATCCTGGTGACGCTGTGCCTGATTGGCTATCATCTGCCCGTTCAGGCACTGAAAAACGCCTTTAGCTATGAGCAGGCTGGGCAGCACCGGGCGCTGTTGATGGAAATCCGCACCAATCTGGCGCTCAGGAATTGGGTTGTTACCAACGCCTTCTATTTCTTCGAGGTGTTCTATCTTGGGGCGAAGTCTGAAAGACTTGCCAACGCCCTTGATATCAGCGTCAGCACGGATGACAGACAGGCTCCCAACACAGGCGGGGCATGCGGGGAGGCCTTAGCCGCTGTCCAGCGGATAGATGGCGTGTTTCCTATGCTGCCCGCCAAGGACTGCACGGTCAGGCTCACGGTGGAAAACCATTTTTCCCACAAGGTGCGGGTCTGGCTTGCCGTAACCGGCCAGAACGATGACGGCATGCCGGAAGTGAAATTCCGCAGTGGCGCGGACCTACGTCCCGGGGATCG
>CAJWDO010000120.1 GCA_913031555.1 uncultured Alphaproteobacteria bacterium
CGCTGGCACTTCGGCTTTTGAATGAGTGGGATGTCGAGGTTGGCAAGTTCTGGCAGGTGGTGCCGACAGAAATCGTCTCGCGGCTGGATATGCCGCTTGATGATGGCGTCGCGGCTGCCGGCGGGGCGACACCAGCCTAGCGAGTTGTTGCCAGTAGTGGGGTGGCGCCAGTAGCGGGTTGGCGCCGCCGGTAATGTCGGATGGGCGATGGCGGATGGTTGCCGGAATCGATGAATTCCGGTAATCGGATGACATGTCAGATATTTACCTGCAAACAGATCAGGATCTTCCGGCGATAGAATCGCTGATGGCCGAGGCATTCGGACCGCAGCGTCATGGACGTTCGGTATGGGCCCTGCGGCCGGGGCCGCCGGTTACATCGCTGTGCCTGGTGATCCGCGAAGGCGCGACGACGATCGGATCGCTGCGGTTCTGGGAGGTGATGCTGGGATCGCAGATCATTCTGCTGCTTGGCCCGCTTGCGGTACGCCCGGAACTTCGTGGTCGCGGGGTTGGGCGGGCGCTGATCAGCGAGGCACTGGACCGTGCGACCGGCGGCGACTGGCCGCTGGTGCTTGTGTCAGGAGAGGTTGATTACTATCCCCGGTTCGGATTTGTGCCGGCCGCGCCCTATGGTCTCGACTGGCCGGGCTTTATTGAACCGGAACGCCTGCAATTCTTCGAGCTTCAGGAAGGGGCGCTGGCGGCATTGCCAGCGGGACCTCTTGCCGTGCGCCCGCTTCCCGGCTAGTCTTCCGCGTGTTTTCAATTCATTAACAGCTGTTTGTCATGCACGTTCTGCATCATCACCCCCTCTATGGCGCTTCACGTACGGTCAGGCTTCTCCTTGCCGAGCGCCGCCTTGTCCATCTTCCCAAGCTTGAATCGCCGTGGGACCGGCATGAGGATTTTCTGACACTGAATCCTGCCGGGGACGTACCGGTTCTGGTGACCGAGGATGGTGATGTTCTGTGTGGCACGATGGTGATCGCGGAATATCTCGAGGAAACCGAGGGAGATGACGGGCGGCTGATCTGGGGAACGGCTGCCGAGCGCGCCGAGATCAGGCGTCTGACTGACTGGTTTGAACGCAAATTCGTCGTCGAGGTTGGCACACCGCTGCTGAATGAACGCTATCTGAAACGCATGACGGCGCGCGGCAACCCCTCATCGGAGGTGATGCGGGCCGCGATGACCAACCTTCATATCCATCTCGACTATATCGACTGGCTTGCCGAACAGGGCAACTGGCTTGCCGGCAAGGCGATCTCGCTTGCCGACCTGAGCGCGGCGGCGCATCTGTCGGTGACCGATTATTTCGGTGATATCGACTGGGACCGGCATCCCGAAGCGCGGCTCTGGTACGCGAAGATCAAATCACGCCCGGCCTTTCGTGATCTTCTCGAGGATGTCGTCGCCGGTCTGGCACCATCCCACCATTACGCCGACCTTGATTTCTAGGCAGCTGTCAGCCGATCCGCCATCTGGTCAAGCGCGCCGTGAAGCAGGGCAAGCTGGTCGGGTTCCGAGAAGCGGTGACCGGCACTCTTGACGAGTGATACCTCGACATCGCTGCCGGTGAGCGCCGCGGCAATGCGGGTCGCGGTCTGCCATGGCACCTCCTCATCCTCCATGCCATGCAAAAGATGTACCGGCGCGTTGATTTCCAGATTGCCCCTGAGCCGAAGATTTCGCCTTCCATCGGTGACCAGATGCCAGGGATATCTGACAGGTTCATCGGAATAGGGGTTTGGCAGTGCGATCAAGCCGTCAGCCTCGATCCGGCGGCGTTGCTCGTCATCGAACTCAGCCCATAACAGATCTTCGGTGAAGTCCGGTGCGGCGGCAATCCCGACAAGACCAACAATTCGTGTCGGACGTGTCAGCGCGACATTCAGCATCAACCACCCGCCAAGTGAAGACCCAACGAGAATCTGCGGGCCTTCGGTCAGTTCATCCAATGCGGCAAGACAGTCCGCCGTCCAGCTGGAGATGTTGCCGTCAAGAAACTCGCCGCTCGACAGGCCGTGGCCACGATAGTCGAACCGAAGACAGTCAACGCCGCGGTTTCCGGCCCAGGCCTCTACCTCGAGGGCCTTTGTTCCTTCCATATCCGAGCCGTGCCCGCACAGAAACACCACCCCTGGCGAGGTGCCTTGTGAAGCTCCATCGGTTCGGCGATAGGCAAGCTGGCCATCGGTGCCAAGTTGCAAATAGTCTGGCGGTGAGATGTC
The DNA here is from genome assembly GCA_913031555.1 of uncultured Alphaproteobacteria bacterium. GTDB lineage: Bacteria > Pseudomonadota > Alphaproteobacteria > Puniceispirillales > Puniceispirillaceae > UBA8309. Next base: position 2,235 of record CAJWDO010000120.1, read on the forward strand.
AGGCATCTTCAACTCCTGAAAAGTCCTCTCGAATTTCCGGTGGCGCAATGCTATGACCGCACAAGGGAGACGCCAATGACCACTAATGCGCGGAACACCCGCTTCGTCAAGACACACAGCCAGAATGGCGACACACCCGTTGTTGTTCAGGTGCTGCCGGCACTTGTCCGCGGCGGGGTGGAACGCGGTACCATCGAGATGGCAAGGGCCATTATCGATGCTGGCGGGCGCGCGGTGGTGATTTCCGAGGGCGGGCCGCTGGTTCGCCATCTTGATCGGATTGGCGCGACGCACCATACGCTGGCCGTGGCGCGTAAGAACCCGCTGACCTGGGGCGCGACGCGGCGCAAACTTCGGCGGGTGCTGCAGACCGAGGCGGCGGATATTGTCCATGTTCGCTCGCGCGTGCCGGCCTGGATTGCGGTGCCGGCCGCCAGATCACTTGGCCTGATCACGGTCAGTACGGTGCATGGCAGGTTCCAGAACAGCAATTTTATGAAGCGGCTGGTCAATAGCAAGATGCTGGCCACGGACCATATAATCGCCATCTCCAAATATGTTCGCCAGCAGATCGAACGGCAGTTTGGCGACCAGGGCAAGAAGCTGTCTGTTGTTCAACGCGGCGTTGATATTGACATGTTTGATCCCGCATCGGTCTCACAGTCGCGGATCATCCGCTTTGTCGACTCGGTGGCGCTGCCCGAGGACGAACCGGTGATCATGTTGCCAGCGCGGCCATCTGCCTGGAAAGGTCATGAGGTGCTGCTGAAGGCGCTCGCCCTCATTTCCGACCGCAAATTCAACTGCGTTCTTGTTGGCGCGGCTGATGGAAAGAGCTCTTACGTCGATCGGTTGACCGAACTTGGCATGAAGCTTGGCCTTGTGGGCCGCTTTCGTCTGACGCATGGTGTTGATGACATGCCGGCGGCGCTGATGGCGGCGGATATCGTCGTTATGCCATCCGTAACGCCGGAACCATTTGGCCGGGTCTCGCTCGAGGCGCAGGCAATGGGCCGGCTTGTCGTCGCGTTTGACCATGGTGGGGCGGCGGAGTCGATCATCCATGGCCAGACAGGATGGTTGGCCACGCCGGTTGACCTCGACAGCCTTGCCGAATGCCTTGCTACGGCGCTTGACGTAACTGTCAGCCAGCGCCGGACAATGGCGGTGGAGACACGGCAGCATATCGAGGACAAGTTCTCGACCCACCAGATGTGTAACCGCACCATTGGCATTTATGCGCGTCTTCTAAAAGCCCGTCATGCGCGGCCGCGCGCCGATCAGCAGCACGCTTGAGTTTCCGCCAGCCAGAAGTTAGTTTGCGCAACAGGCGCCATCACCGGCGACCTGTTTTTTCGACAGTTGTGACAGCCAGGACCACCGCCAGCCATGCCAATCGTAACCCTTCCCGACGGATCCACCCGCAGCTATGACGCACCCGTCGCACCGGCGACGATTGCGGCGGATATCGGCCCCGGCCTTGCCAAGGCAGCCATGCTGGCCGTTGTTGATGGCCAGGAATGGGACCTGACCCGCGAAATTGAGGCCGATGCCTCGCTGGCGCTGCTGACCGCCCGGGATGAGGCCATCCTGGCGACGATCCGGCATGATGCGGCGCATGTGATGGCCGAGGCGGTCCTCGAACTTTACCCTGAGACCCAGGTCACCATCGGTCCGTCGATCGAGAACGGTTTCTATTACGATTTCCATCGTGAGGCGGCTTTCACCGAGGATGATCTGGCGGCCATCGAGGCGCGCATGCATGAGATCGTCGACCGTGACGAGGCGATTGTCCGCAATGTCTGGACGCGTGACGAGGCAGTGGCCTTCTACCGGAAGAATGACGAGCCGTTCAAGGTCGAGCTTGTCGAGACAATCCCACAGGGTGAGACGGTTACCTTCTATCAGCAGGGCGATTTCATCGATCTGTGCCGAGGCCCGCATCTGGCTTCCACCGGCAAGCTTGGCCATGCCTTCAAGTTGATGAGCGTTGCCGGCGCATACTGGCGCGGTGACTCCAACCGTCCGATGCTGCAGCGTATTTACGGCACCGCCTGGCGTACCGAGAAGGAATTGAACGCCTATCTGCATATGCTCGAGGAAGCCGAGAAGCGCGATCACCGCAAGCTTGGCAAGCAGTTGAATTTCTTCCATCTGCAGGAAGAAGCAACCGGGTCGGTGTTTTGGCACCCGAAAGGCTGGACCCTTTATCGCGAGATCGAGGCCTATGTCCGCCGCCGGCTGGAAACGGACGGCTATGCCGAGGTGAAAACGCCGCAGCTTGTTGACCGTGCCCTGTGGGAGGCGTCCGGTCATTGGGACAAATTCCGCGAGAACATGTTCACTGCCGAAGCTGAAGATGATCGTACGCTGGCGCTAAAGCCGATGAACTGCCCCTGCCATGTGCAGATTTTCCGTCAGGGCATCAAGTCCTATCGTGATTTGCCGCTGCGTATGGCCGAGTTCGGGTCATGCCACCGCAACGAGCCGTCGGGCGCGCTGCATGGAATCATGCGGGTGCGTGCCTTTACCCAGGATGATGCGCATATCTTCTGTACAGAGGATCAGATCACTGAAGAATCTGTGAAATTCTGTGCCCTGTTGCAGTCGATCTATTCGGATTTCGGCTTTGACGAAGTGCGGGTGAAGTTTTCCGACCGGCCAGAGGTGCGTGCGGGTGAAGATGATGTCTGGGACCGCGCCGAGAGCGCGTTGACCGACGCGACGAAGGCTGCCGAGCTGGAAACCACGCTGAATCCGGGTGAAGGTGCCTTTTATGGTCCAAAACTGGAATTCGTTCTGCGCGATGCCATTGGCCGTGACTGGCAATGCGGGACGCTGCAGGTGGATTTCGTGCTGCCCGAGCGGCTGGATGCGGAATATGTGGCAGAGGATGGCAGCCGCCGCCGTCCTGTTATGCTGCACCGCGCCATTCTGGGGTCAATGGAGCGCTGGATCGGTATCATCATCGAACAATTTTCTGGCCGTATGCCGCCATGGCTGGCGCCGGTGCAGATTGTTGTCGCCTCGATCACTGACAGCGCCAATGGCTATGCGCAGAAGGTTGCTGACGAGGCAGCTGCAATGGGGCTTCGTGTCGAAACGGACCTGCGGAACGAAAAGATCAGCTACAAGGTGCGCGAGCACAGTGTTGGCAAAGTGCCCTTTATTCTGGCCGTTGGTGGACGGGAAGAAGAAGCAGGTACTGTCGCGCTGCGCCGCCTTGGTTCTCAGGATCAGCAGGTTGTCGACATGATGGCCGCGCTGTCACAGCTGCATGCCGAATGCCTGCCGCCTGATCTGGCGCGGGCCGAGACATTGGCCGCAGAATGATGGATGTTTCAGGGCCATCATGACCAATAATTCCAAGAGACTAGCCAAATTGAGCAATTATTGATAATTTTGTGCACAACATGGCGGTGGCAGCAAAGTTCAACTGGTGCCATCAGTCGTCTTGTGCGCGCAAACAAACACAGGAGAAGTTAGATAGCTCGTCCCCACAGTAATGT
>CAJWDO010000121.1 GCA_913031555.1 uncultured Alphaproteobacteria bacterium
AAAGGTTTTGAAAAAAACTTTGACAAACCTTTTACAATTGAGGACTAAATTATGAGTTTTCAAACTAAAAAGCAATTACGTAATTCAGGAAGCATTTTTTCAGTACTATTTTTCACATTTTTTGTTTTGATTCCTTTTATTTTGCATGGAAGCTTTAATAAAATTTTCGCTTTTTTAGCTCTATTAATTCTTATAATTAGCATTTTTTCACCTATTAGCTTAATAATTAGCTTATTTACACAATCAGTTTCGTGAAAAAAGCTAATTATTAGCTTAATAGCAGCGTATTAGGTATGTGTTGATAATTAGGTACGTTATTAGGCTAATAGTTTGATAGTGGAGGCGACCCGAGAGGCGCACCATTGCGCGGCTGGGTGTGAACACATCTAGGGTACCGAGGCTCCACCCCCCCCCTTGGCGCCTCGTGTTTTTCGTGCCAAACCAGCGCGATCTCGGCGGGGCGTCAGCGCCTCTCGGAGGGGCATCATGCGCTCCCGGGGCCGCCCGACGGCGCGGGCCTCTTGCCGATGGACCCAGCCGAGGTGCCCGACCAGTCGGAGTGGCGCTGACGCGCCGCGCGCGACCACCAGCCAGCTTTCCGGCCGGGCCGAGAACGGTGCGTCGAAAGAGTAGACAGTCTCCGGTCCATCCGGAATTTTATCGTTTTAGTTAGCACTGCTGCTGCAGACAGGGCCCGCGTGACCCCATGCCCTTCCCGGATCCAGCTCGCTGAGGTGTGACGTCACCCCGATGACCGCCCACAGGTGGCTGATCGCGGCCGCCGCTCACGCTGCTTTTCGGCGCCTGGCTCTCAGAGGGCCCCTGCGGCTCTCGCTCGTCGCGCGACCGCCGCCGACATCATGTGCTCGGTCGTCCCCGCCGGCGCGGAGAAGTTCGGCCGTCGGTGATGACAGATCGACAATGCCATTTTCGCGTTCGCGCGCGACGTCAGCGGTGATCTCGAAAGGATCGCCGCGCGCCGTCTGCCCGCGATACACGGCACCGGTCAATTCGACTTCACCGGTCTCGTCCACCTTTATGTCACTGATTTCCAGCCGGATTTCATCTTGCTGGTTAAACAGGCCAAGCCACAGGACAATGCCGAACGACATCACCACGCCAAGCCCTATAAACAGCAGGCTGGTCCGAAAGTTTCGGCGCTCGGGGTCAGCCTGTCTGGCGCGTGGAGCGAATTTGGGCGTGGGCTGACCGGCGCCCTGTTCCTCTGCCATCAATGCGGCTCCTAATGGTGAAAGATATCGAGATCGTCGAAGCCGCCAAGATCCATATCGGCGCGAACCGGCAGGAATTCGAAGCAGGCCTTTGCTATTCTTGTGCGGCCCTCACGCTCCAGCATCTCATCCAGTACAGCGCGCAGACGATGGAGATACAGCACATCGCTTGCCGCATATTTCTGCTGCGCATCGCTCAGGCTGGCGGCGCCCCAGTCGGACGATTGCTGTTGTTTGGAAATTTCCACGCCGATAAGCTCGTCACACAAATCCTTCAGCCCATGCCTGTCGGTATAGGTGCGGCAGAGTTTTGATGCGATCTTCGTGCAATAGATCGGTCCCCTGACAGGGCCGATTGCCTGTGCCAGCGAGGCCAGGTCAAACCGCGCGAAATGAAACAGCTTGGTGACCGCGGGGTTCGCCAGAATCGCCGTCAGATTTGGTGCTGGCCCAATCGGATGCGCCATCTTTACGAGGTGCGCGTCACCTTCGCCGGATGACAACTGGACGAGGCAGAGCCTGTCGCGATGCGGGTTCAGTCCCATCGTTTCGGTATCGATGGCAATCGCGGTGCCAAGGTCGATGCCGTCTGGCAGATCATGATGATGAAGATGTATGGCCATCCTGCTGCTTGTCCTCACATTGCTGGTGCCCGGCATGCCGACTCCCACGCGGATCTTGTGATTACATTACAGGATCAGCATGGCGAAATGCCAGTTAAACCTTCCCTGCCGGGGACATCGGGATGCGCCTGCACCGGTCGGCGGAATTGGCGCAGTTCCGGTCGCTCGTGCAAAAATGGGTGGACAAGCCGCCGGTGCAAATTGATCCTGTGGATGGTTTGAGACCTGAGGGGGAGATAGGTCATGAAATCGCAGTATCGCGTGGTTGTAATCGGTGGCGGTGTCGTCGGTGCGTCGATTATCTATCATCTTGCGAAGATGGGATGGTCGGATATCTGCCTGATCGAACGGTCGGTACTGACAGCAGGGTCGAGCTGGCATGCCGCCGGCGGCGTTCATGCGCTGAATGCCGACCCCAATATTTCCGCCCTTCAGGCCTACACAATCGACCTTCTCAGCAAGATCGAGGAGGAAAGCGGGCAGTCGGTCGGTATGCATCTGACCGGCGGTCTGACGCTGGCCGGCACGCCGGATCGCTGGGAATGGCTGCAATCCGCATACCGCGTCTATCAGAGTATAGGCATTGATGATGTGCGCCTTGTGACGCCTGAGGAAGCTGGCGCGATGTGTCCGGTGCTGTCGACAGACGGGATTCTCGGTGGCCTGTGGGCTGATCGCGAGGGCTATGTCGATACCACGGGAACGGTGCTTGCCTATGCTGGCGCGGCGAAGAAGAATGGCGCCACGGTGATTGAGCATAATCGCGTTCTGGAGCTCAATCAGACGTCCGATGGCTGGGATGTCGTGACCGAGAAGGGCACCATTTCTTGCGAGCATGTGGTCAACGCCGCCGGTCTGTGGGCCAAGCAGGTTGGCCGTATGGCCGGGATCGAACTGCCGGTTTCGCCGCTGTCGCACCATTATCTGCTGACCGAGACGATTCCCGAGGTGGCCGAGCTGGATGGTGAACTGCCTCTTGTCGTCGATCTCGAGGGATTCACCTACATGCGGCAGGACCAGAAAGGCATGCTGCTTGGCATCTATGAGGTCAACCATCAGCACTGGATGATGGACGGCGCTCCATGGGATTACGGGATTGAGCTTCTGCAGGAGGATGTCGACCGGATCGAGAACGAGTTGACGATGGGGTTCGAACGCTATCCGGTATTGCAGACGGCCGGCGTGCGGAACTGGGTCAATGGTGCCTTCACATTCTCGCCTGACGGCAATCCTCTCGTCGGGCCAGTGCCTGGCAAGCGTGGCTATTGGTCGGCCTGCGCCGTCATGGCCGGGTTCCTGCAGGGTGGCGGCGTCGGTAAATCGCTCGCCGAATGGATGATCCACGGCGAGCCGGAGGCCGACGTATACGGGATGGATGTTGCACGTTACGGCCCGTTCGCTGAAAACAAGGAATATATCAAGCAGACAACCGGCCAGTTCTATTCTCGTCGCTTTGTCATGACCTATCCGAATGAACAACTGCCAGCCGGCCGGCCATTGAAGATGGCGCCGGCACATTCCGACATGGCTGCGGCCGGCGCGGTCTGGGGCAGCAGCTGGGACCTCGAGGTGCCGTTGTATTTTGCGCCAAAGGGGTTTGCCGAAACACCGTCGCTGAAGCGCTCGAACGCTTTTGACATTGTCGGCGCCGAATGCCGGAAGGTGCGCCGCGATGTCGGTCTTCTGGACATCACCGGCTTCTCACGCTTCGAGATCAGTGGGCCGAATGCCGAGGCCTGGATGAATAAGCTTTTCGCCACGAAATTGCCGGCGCCGGGCCGCGCGCGGCTTGCCGTCGCGCTTGGCCATGATGGCCGGTTGAAGGGTGATCTGACGCTGTTCAACTGGGGTGATGGCACCTGGTGGATCATGGGGTCCTATTATCTGCGGCGCTGGCATATGCGCTGGTTCGATGATCACATGGATGATGGCGTGCAGGTGCGCGACCTTGGCGAGGAGATGGCAGGCTTTTCGCTTTCCGGGCCGAATTCGCGGGCGGTGCTGGAAAAATTGACCGACGGCCCCCTTGATGAGCTTTCATTCATGGGATGCGGCAGCTTCGATGTCGGGCTGGTGCGGACAAGGATTGGCAGGCTGTCGGTCACCGGTGAGGCGGGCTATGAAATCAACTGCCGGATGGGTGATCACATCGCGTTGCGGCGGATGCTGCTGGCGGCGGGGGCTGATCTCGGAATTGCCGAATATGGCTTCAACGCCCTTCTGTCGCTGCGGCTTGAGAAGAGTTATGGCATCTGGTCGGCCGAATTCACGCAAGGCTATACGCCGGGGATGACCGGCATGGACCGTTGGATTGATTGGGACAAGGCGGACTTTATCGGCCGTGATTCCGCGATTGCCGAGCGTGAGGGCAATGGACCGGCGCAGCGTCTGGTAACGCTGCAGGTGGCGGCTGACGGCGCTGATGCCAGCGGGTATGAGCCAGTCTGGTCAGGCGAACGACGTGTCGGGTTCGTGACGTCCGGTGGCTATGGCCATACAGTCGAGAAATCGCTTGCGATGGCGCTTGTCGACAGCGATCTGGCATCGGTCGGCATCGATCTTGGCGTTCATATCGTCGGGGTGGAGCGGGACTGTTCGATCATCACCCCGTCACCCTATGATTCGGTCGGCGCCGTGATGCGCGCGTGACCGACCGACATGTTTCCGAGTTTCGTTTGAGGGGAATTTGATGAGCCAACAACCAGATGCAATCATCATCGGTACCGGTGTCATTGGAACAGCGGTGGCCTTTGAAATGGCGAAAGCCGGCTGGAAGACGCTGTCACTGGACCGCAACACGCGGATCGGGCACGGCTCGACGGCCGGGTCATGCGCCATCATCCGCATGCATTACTCGACCTTCGACGGCACCGCCTTTGCGTGGGAGGGATATCATTACTGGCGCGACTGGCAGAGCTATCTCGGCCTTCCGGAGAGCGCCGATCTGGCGAAATTCAAGGAATGTGGATGCATGGTCATGCGCACGGTGGCGAATGACCATCTGAACAAGCATCTCGCCAACAGCCGTGATCTGGACATCCCGGTCGAGGAATGGGACGCCGATGCCATTCGTGACAGGCTGCCGATCTATTCGCTGGAAAGTTTTTCGCCGCCGCGCCGGATTGATGATCCATCCTTCGGCGCGCCGAATGGTGAGCGGATTTCCGGTGCGCTCTACTGGCCGAATGGTGGCTATGTCACCGACCCGTCCCTGTCATCACAGAATCTGGCGGATGCTGCCAGATTGCATGGCGCCGAATTCCGGCTTGGTGCCGAAGTGGCGGAAATCCTGCAATCGGACGGCCGCGTCAGCGGCGTTCGTCTTGCCTCGGGTGAGGATATCCATGCGCCGGTTGTGGTCAATGTCGCCGGGCCGGCCTCGGCCCATATCAATGGGCTGGCCGGTGTCCTTGACGAGATGACGATCAAGACAAGGCCGCTCCGCCAGGAGGTGGCGCATGTGCCGGCACCGCAAGGGTGTGATTTTGACAAGATCGGCATGGTTGTGTCGGATTCCGATATCGCCTGCTATATCCGGCCCGAACATGGCAACAACATCCTGATCGGCAGCGAGGACCCGCCTTGCGATCCGCATATGTGGGCTGAGACCGATACCGATTATGCGCGTGATTTCACCGACCAGTGGAACAATCAGGTGATGCGCTATGGCCAGCGGGTGCCTAGCCTCGGCATCCCGTCACAGGTGCGTGGTGTTGTCGATCTCTATGACGCCTCGACGGACTGGATCCC
>CAJWDO010000122.1 GCA_913031555.1 uncultured Alphaproteobacteria bacterium
TCGACATCGGCATCGGCATTGAACGCGGCAGCGCGCGCCTGCGCCGCCTGCCATACCGGTGCCAGAGCATCCAGACATTCGGCGATCCCGACACCATGAAGCTGTTGGCCACAGACAGTGCGGTCACCATCGCCAAGCGCGTTCATCCGCCGGAATTCCAGCCTGTCCATGCCAAGCTCGCGCGCCAGCCTGTCCATCAGAACTTCCTGGAGGATTGTCGCCTGCGGCACGCCGAACCCGCGAAAGGCACCGGACACCGGCCCGTTGGTATGGATGGCATGCGCCTCGGCAAGATAATGCGGCACATTGTAAGGCCCGGAGGCATGGATCGGCACCCGCGTCGCCACCGTCGGTCCCCAGCTTGCATAGGCACCGGTATTGAACGCGCCTTCAAACACCATGCCGGCAAGACGGCCATCGCGCGTCGCGGCAAGCTGGCCACGCATCGCAGCAGGATGCCGCTTGGTTGTCGAGATCATCGATTCCTGACGCGAATAGACCATCCGGCACGGCCGGCCCGTCTTCAACACCGCCAGCCCGAGAAGCGGCTGCAACGACACATCAAGCTTGGTGCCAAACCCGCCACCAGCCGTCGCGGGAATGATTCGCACCCTCGCCAGCGGTAATCCGAGGAGTTTCGCGGTATCCTCCTGATCCATCACCGGCGCCTGCGTACAGGCCGAGACGACAAGAACATCACCGTCCATCCAGGCACATCCGGCCTCGGGTTCGATCGGCGCGTGCTCGACATAGGCGGTTTCAACAGCCGCGCTGACCTGCACATCACCGGCTGCAAGGCCGGCCGCTCCGTCACCACTTTTCACCCGCCCGGCGATCAACAGATTGTCGGCGCGCGTCTCGTGAAGTGGTGCCAGTCCCGGCTTGCGCGCCTCGTCGACCGTCAAGGCCTGATCGCGTTGTTGCCAGTCGACCGGGAAATCCGACAGATCGGCACCGGCAAGAGCCTCCGCCTCGCCAATCACCAGCGCCACCGCCTCGCCGCGGAACCTCGCTGTGACCTCGGCAAGCGCCGGTTGATCCGCGAAGGGCGGTATCACGCCAAAGGCGTTGATGCCGCGAATATCCGCCGACGTCACAATGGCGGTAACAAAGGGTCTGTCCTGCCGCCATGCCGCCAGATCGCCAAAGCTGAAATCGGCGTGAAAATGCGGCGACCGGATCGCCCGCACCAAAAGCGCATTCTGCGGCCAGGAATCGGCACCGAATATCTCGGTGGCATTGACCTTGGCATGGCCGTCAAGGCGTTGCACGGCGGCACCGACCGCCGCCCCGACATCCGGCGCCGGAACACTGGTTGCGGCGGTCCCGACATCCATGATGGCATCGACAATCTTGGCATAGCCTGTACAGCGGCACAGCACGCCGCCAATCGCATCCTCGACCTGATTGCGGTCCGGCGCCGGGGTGTCGCGAAGCAGTGCCGTCGCCGCCATCATCATACCGGGGGTACAGATCCCGCACTGCGCCGCGCCATGCCGCAGAAATGACTGCTGGAGTCCCGACAATGCGCTGTCCGGCCCGGCAAGCGATTCCGCAGTTTCGACATGCCGTCCTTCAACCTGCCCGGCGGGCACCAGACAGGCACAGACCGGGCGGCCATCCAGCAGCACCATACAGGCACCACAATCGCCGGCATTGCATCCGACCTTTGTCCCACGAAGACCAAACTGTTCACGAAGCACGTCACTGAGTCGCGTCGAAGGCTGGCAGCGAAGCTGTGTTGCCTCACCATTTAACGTGAAACCAAGATCGATAGCCGTATCCACAATACCGTCCATCACGACGCCTCCACGCAAAGTGATCCAATGGTCCGCCACGCAAGTTCGGCCGCCGCCATCCGCCGGTAACCCGCGGAGGCGCGAACATCATCAATTGGCGCCAGCGCCGCGGCAATCATCGGCATGGCCTCGGCGGCAAGCGACTCAATCCGGTCAGGCCTAGAGCCTACAAGGAGCGATTCCAGCCTGTCATGCCGCAACGCCACCGGCGCGCAGGCCCCAACCGACACCGCCGCACTGGCGATGCGCCCATCTTCAACTGTCAGGCGCGCGGCGACCATGGCAATGGAAATCACCAGATAGCGGCGCGCGCCAAGCTTGGCAAAGCCGGACAGGCCGGCCTCCGCATGTCGCGGCACATGAATGGCGACAAGAAGCTCATCAGGGCGCAGCGCCGTCTGGCGCGGCCCGGTCAGGAACTTGGCAAGCGGCAGACGCCGGCTACCGCTGACAGAGGCAAGTTCAACCTCGGCATCAAGCGCCATCAGACACGGCACGCTGTCAGCCGCCGGTGACGCCGTGCACAGATTGCCGCCAATGGTGCCACTGACCTGAATCTGTACCGCGCCAATCTCGCGCGCGGCCTGTTTCAGCATGCGAAAGGCTGGTGGCAGATCGGCCTGCAGAACGTCATCCCATGTCGTCGCCGCGCCAAAGCGACGCCACCCATCCGCCAGCGAAATGCCACGCAGACTTTCCAGCGCGGTGATGTCAAGAAGAGGTCCGGCGAGCGAGGGTGACTGTGTTGTCGGGTAAATATCGGTACAGCCGGCCATGACCAGCGGCCGTTCTGTCGCCAGCCATTGCAATGCGTCTTCCAGAAGGTGAGGCCGCAGATACGTCATGGTCTCGCGGTTGAATTCATTGCCAATTTCGTTTGTGTACCAATAGACTGTGCATCGCGGCCCTGATAGTGTCAACTGACAAAGGCATGACCGGGACGCCATGTCGTCGCATGCCTGGAGGGCATAGAATGACGGCTCAGGATACATATCTTCTGGAACGGCAGATTGGCTTCATCATGCGGCGCGTCATGCAGCGTCACATCGCGATCTTTTCATCACTGATACCGGAAATGACACCAACGCAATTCGCCGCGCTGGCCAAACTGTGCGAGCTTGGCCAGACCTCACAGAACGAGTTGGGGCGCCTGACTTCGATGGATGTGGCGACCATCAAGGGTGTGGTGGACAGGCTGCGTGCGCGCGGCCTTGTTCAGGCGGCGCCGCTGATCGGGGACCGCCGGCGTCTGATGCTGACGCCGACCGAGGAAGGTCGGACCCTCTATGCCGAGCTTGTCGCCAACGCATCCGAGGTGACACGCCAGACCCTGGCGCCGCTTGGCAGCCAGGAACAGGACCGGTTGATCAAGCTTCTGGAACGCCTTGTGTGACGACAACAGGAATACGCATCCATGTATGGGTGCGTCACACCCCGATAAAGCGATGCAGAAGATCGGGGTTTGACTTCAGATCACCGGCATCGATGGCCGGATGGCTGCGACCATTCTCGAGAAACACGACACGGTTTGCGATTGACAGCACGGCGTCGACCCGCTGTTCGACAAGCAGGATGGCCACCCCGCGATCCCGCAGCGCCGTCACCGCCTGTCTGATCTGCTCGATCATCGAAGGCTGCAGACCTTCCGTCGGCTCGTCCAGCAACAGCACCGACGGCTCGATACACAGCGCCCGACCGGTGGCCAGCATCTGCTGTTCACCGCCGGACAGCGTGTCGGCACGCTGGTTCAGCCTTTCTCGGAGGCGTGGAAACATCTCGAGCACCCTGTCGCGCGTTTCGCGTCCCTTGCCCCGCACCATCAGTCCGATCTCGAGATTTTCAGCGACCGTCAGCTCGGCGAAAAGGCGTCGCCCCTGCGGGATATAGCCGATGCCATGGCGCGGCACCTCATTTGCCGGCAGACGCGACACCACCGCCCCATCACATGTGACGCTGCCGCACTGTGCCCGCAGCAGCCCCATAATCGTCTTCATGCAGGTTGTCTTGCCAGCGCCGTTCCGCCCCAGAAGGCAGACGATTTCGCCGGCATTGACGCTGAAGGACACGTCATGGAGCACCCTGATATCGCCATATCCCGAGGAGAGGCTTTCAACCGTCAGCATCAGCCTGTCCCCAGATAGGCGGCCTGGACAGCCGCATTGTTTCTGATTTCCGATGGTGTGCCATTGGCAAGAACTGCGCCAAAATTGAGAACGGTGATGGCATCGGCTGTTTGCATGACGACATTGATATTATGTTCGATCAGCAGGACCGTCATGTCTCCCGCAAGCCCGCGCATCAGCGCCACGAAATCGGCTATTTCGCTGTCGGCGAGGCCCTGTGTAGGCTCGTCAAGGATCAGCAGGCGCGGATTCTGGCTCAACCCCATCGCAATCTCCAACAGCCGCTGGTGACCATAGCTGAGATCACCGGCAAGCTGGTCTGCCCGGTCGGCGATACCGACCCGGTCCAGCGCCTCGGCAACCTGCCGGTCTGTCGCCGCCACGTCGTCACCTGTCCGCCAGCGCAGGGCCAGCGCGACATTCTCAGCCACCGGAAGGCGGCTGAACACCGAGGTGATCTGGAATGTATAGGCCATGCCGGCACGGATACGCCTATGCGCCGGTAGCGAGGTGATGTCCCGGCCATCGAAGGTCACCGTGCCGGCGCTTGCCGGGATCCGGCCCGACAGCATGCCGACAAAGGTTGTCTTGCCAGCACCGTTGGGACCGATCAGGGCGCGAACTTCGCCGGCCGGCAGGTCAAAATCGACATTGTCGACAGCCTTCAGGCCGCCAAAATTCCGGCTCAGGCCGCGTGCCGACAACAGCGTCATGGCAGCCACCTCAGACCACGCCGACGCAGCTCGCCAACAAGGCCCTGCGGTGCGAACAATGTCAGCAGCACCAGCGTAAAGCCGGCAATCAGCATATATGCGGTTGTCAGTTCGCTCGACAGGTCAATCAGATAGAACATGAACAGGGTGCCGACAAACGGCCCGAGAATCGTCCCGGCACCGCCGAGCAACACCCACAGAAGCGGGAAGATCGAATATTGCACGGATGCGAAGGTCGCCCCTGCATAGCCGAACAGCAACCCGTAGGCCGCGCCGGCGGCGGCCGACATCGTCCCCGACAGAACAACCGCGGCAAGCTTGTGGCGGTGAATATCATAGCCGAGCATCCGCGTGCGCTCCTCATTCTCGCGAATGGCAACCAGCACCCGGCCGAACCCGGCCTGCACGACGCGGAGCGAGACCACGACGCAGATCCCGAACAGAACCAGCGCCGCGAAATAACGATTCGTGGGATCGGCAAGATCAATCCCGGCAATCTGCCGAAAGGATTGCTGGATCACAAACCCTTCATCACCACGCGTATATTCACCAAAATAGAGCGCCGCCAGATAGCCGGCCTGGGCGAACATCAGCGTCACAATCATGAAGGCAACCCCGGCGGTCCGAAGCGCCAGAAGCCCGATGGCGTACACGATTTCGACAAAGTACATGGCGCCGATAGCTGTGATCTCGGCCGCCGTCTCTAATGGGGCGGTCGAGTTCGTGTCGGACGGTTGCGATGACGCATCCTCATGTGCGGCGTTCGCCACTGCGTCTGCGTCGGACGCGAGCTCCTCAGGTGACGCCGTTCTCTCCGAGGCGAGAGTATGTTCTTGAAGCTCCACTGCGGATATCATGGCCCCGTCAATGTGCTTTCCATCTGTGCCGTCGTCATCGGCAGTCTTGTCCGCCGTTTCCATCAGTGCCAGGGCGGGAGTGGCTTCAGGGCCGGAGATCGCAAG
>CAJWDO010000123.1 GCA_913031555.1 uncultured Alphaproteobacteria bacterium
CTGTCGAAGAGGGACGTACAAAATTTGTCCCGGAACGCTGGAGCAAGACCTATTTCGAATGGATGCGCAATATCCAGCCCTGGTGTATCTCACGGCAACTCTGGTGGGGGCATCGTATTCCCGCCTGGTATGGTCCCGACAATCATATTTTTGTCGAGGAAAGCGACAAGGCGGCATTGGCCGCGGCGCGGACGCATTACGGCAAGGACGTTGAACTGCGGCGTGACGAGGATGTTCTGGACACCTGGTTCTCCAGTGGTCTGTGGCCATTCTCGACCCTTGGCTGGCCCGACGAGACCGAAACGGTCAAGCATGATCTGGCGCGCTATTACCCTGGCGACGTACTTGTCACCGGCTTTGACATCATCTTCTTCTGGGTCGCCAGAATGATGATGATGAGCATGTACGCCATGGATGACGAGGTGCCGTTCCGCGAAGTCTATATCCATGCCCTTGTCCGTGACGAGAAGGGCCAGAAGATGTCGAAGTCGAAGGGCAACGTCATGGATCCGCTCGTCCTGATCGACCAGTACGGTGCCGACCCGCTGCGTTTCACGCTGGCTGCCATGGCCGCGCAGGGACGCGACATAAAAATGTCGACGACACGTCTTGAAAGCTATCGCAATTTTGCAACCAAGATATGGAATGCCTGCCGCTTTCTGCAAATCAATGGCTGCACGAGCGGCGATGGCGATTTCGACCTTGCCTCGGTCAATGAGCCTGTCAACAGATGGATTGTCGCCGAGTATGACGAGGCCATCCAACGCGTGACCACGGCAATCGAGAATTACCGGTTCAATGAGGCCGCGGACGCCATCTACAGCTTTGTCTGGCATTCCTACTGTGACTGGTATGTCGAACTGATCAAACCGCAACTTGGTGATGAGGCGCGCGAAACCCGTGCCACTGCCGCCGCCATTCTGCGTGGTGCGCTGCGGTTGTTGCACCCGTTCATGCCATATCTGACCGAGGAATTGAACGAGAAGATCTTCGCCAGCAAGGACATGATGATCACACAAAGTTGGCCTGATACAGTTGGTCTTGTTCAATGCGATGCACCTGATGAGATCAGGCACCTTATCAATGTTATATGTGAAATCAGATATATAAGATCTGAAATGAATGTACCACTGTCAGCAAAGCCAGCATTGCAGCTTCGCGGTGCGTCCGAGTTGCAGGCTCGGTCGGTCGAGACCAACCATGCTGCGCTGACAAGGCTGGCGCGCCTTGGCAATGTTGAAACCGTTGAAAGCTTCGGCAAGGGAACCGCGCGCGGGACCGTTGATGGTGTCGATATCGGATTGCCGCTTGCCGAGATCCTCGATCTCGATGCCGAGCGTGCGCGTCTGGAAAAGGCGATTGCCGGGGTTGATGGCGAGATCACGAAGATTTTCCGCAAGCTCGACAATCCCGGTTTCATCGCGAAGGCACCGGAAGACGTCGTTACTGAAAATCGCCGCCGGCTTGATGAGGAAGTGGCGCGCCGTGGTGCGTTCGAGGCGGCGCTGGCACGGTTGGCGTAACGACGTTATCGGACGATATCCCGGGACAACATTGCGGGACAACATTGCGAGATGTGGGCAAACTGCCTAAACTGGCGTCTAATTTTTAATTGATGGAATGCAACAGGAAAGCTGGAAACAGCCAGGGCTGACATGAAAAATTCGAAAACTGTTCTGATTGATACCAACCCCGGGCGCAACTGCCAGACCTTTGGCGTGGCGCGTGAACTTGGCACCTCTGTGGATCTGATCCATGAACCGTCGGTCGGCGTTGTCGGTAACAAGGGCGACTCGCAGTGCTATCTCGGGGTCGGCGACAAGGTGAACAGCATCCATGACGCCCTCCGTGCCCGGATCGGCGAGGATGATGGCAAGATGTCGATGCGTCTTGTACAGCCCGAATTCACCATCGCCACCTCGGACGGTATTCGCAATGGCACCAAGGAAATGCGCTATTCTCTGATCGGGCGCGAAGTGACGAATGATTCATTGTGCGAGCATCTCAGCGCGTCCGGGCTTGAAGGTGTGATCGCCGTTGTTGCCTGTGACAAGCCGCCCGTCGGCACGCTTGCCGCGGTTCTGGAACATAACAGGCCGGCGATCATCATGTCGGACGGGTCGATCCGGCCGGGTACCGATTCCACCACAGGCGAGCCGATCGACATCATCACAAGTTACCAGCTTGCCGGCAGCCCGGATGATGATCTGAAGCGGCGGATCGCCCTTGAATCCTGCCCCGGCTTTGGCAGCTGTGGCGGTATGTTCACCTACAACACGATGCAGACATTCATCGGTGTTGTCGGCATGCAGCCATTGCATATGGTCTCACCTGCCTCGCAGGATGAGCGCCGTCTTGACGAATTCCCGAACCAGCTGATCGACTGTCTTGAAAACATGATCGCAAAGGACATCAAGCCGCGCGACATCGTCACCAGCCAGTCTATCCGCAATGCCATTATCGTGGCGATGGCGGTCGGCGGGTCGACAAATGTGATGCTTCACGCGCCGGAAATCGCCCGTGCCGCCGGTTATGAGAATTTCTCCCGCGATGTGATGAGCGCCGAGGAATTCAATCACCTGTCAAAGAATGTCGTGCCGGTTATCGTCGATGCGCGTCCGTTCGGCAGGTTCTCGATGGTCGATATCGATGCCAGGGGCGGTGTTCAGGTCTTCGTCAAGGACCTTCTTGATGCCGGGCTGCTCAATGGCGATGCGCTGACCTGCACCGGCGAGACGCTGGCCGAACAGATTGCGCGCCTCGATCCGCCGGCACCGGATGGTGATGTGATCCATTCCGTGGCGAAGCCTTACAAGCCGACCGGCGGCCTGCGTGTGCTTGGCGGCACCCTCTCGCCTGAATTCAGCGCGGTTCTGAAGCTCGCCGGCGTCGAGGGCGGGCTTGAAAACAACATCTTCGCCGGCACGGCCCGCATTTTCGACGGCGAGCAGAAACTGCTGGAAATGCTGGATACCAATTCGGACCATTTTCAGGATGGCGACATGATCGTGGTCCGGTACGAAGGCCCCGTCGGTGGCCCTGGCATGCCTGAAATGCTGGATTCCACCTCGCGGATCACCGCGCTGTGCCGGGAACGCGGGATTGTCGTCGGTCTGATGACGGATGGCCGGTTCTCCGGTGGTTCGGTTGGACTTGTGATCGGCCATGTTGGTCAGGAAGCTGCTGTTGGTGGGCCGATCGGCCTGCTTGAGGAGGGGGATGAGATCATCGTCGACCTGAACAGCAATGAGCTGAATTGCCCGCAACTTGATGACGCGGCGGTGATGACTGCGCGCCGCGCGGCCTGGCAGGCTGCTGTCGATGCCAATGGCGGCACGCACCCGTCGGTTGGCGATGCGAATACGCGGCTGCTGAACAGGATGCGGTGTTCCGCGGTGTCGGCGGTGCAGGGGGCCGGTATGCATCCCGGTGGCGATCTGTTTGTCAGTGACCCGCGCTCACCCGTCGCGTCCGACTTCACGCCGGTCAATCATCACCGCTAATCGCGTCGATTAGGGCCATCGGTTAGGAGTTCAACTCAACCCAGACGGGGGTATGGTCCGACGGTTTTTCAAGGCCGCGCGGCCCCTTGTCGATCCCCGATCCGATCAGCCTGTCGGCGGCCTCCGGTGACAGCAGCAGATGGTCGATCCGCACGCCGTTGTCCTTCTGCCACGCGCCAGCCTGATAGTCCCAATAGCTGTACATGACATCCTTCGGATGACAGGCCCGTATGGCGTCAACATAGCCGTCATGGCAGATACGGAAGAAAGCCGCGCGGCTTTCATCACGGGTCAGCGCATCACCTTGCCATCCGGCAGGGTCGTAACAGTCGATATCCTGCGGAATGACGTTGAAATCACCGGCAAGGACAACCGGCATTTCACTGTCCAGCAATGTCGTGGCGCGGTGCCGTAGTCGATCCATCCAGGTAATTTTGTAGTCGAATTTCGGGCCTGGGACCGGGTTGCCGTTCGGCAGATAGATCGTCGCCACGCGCACGCCGTCGATCGTGGCTTCCATATAGCGAGCCTGCTCATCACCGTCATCACCGGGCAGGCCGCAGACTATGTCGGTCAAGGGCGCGTGGGCGGCGATGGCGACGCCGTTGTAGCTCTTCTGGCCGTGAAACGCGACGTTCCAGCCGATATCGCTAAAGAGGTCGACCGGGAAATTCGGGTCCTGGGTCTTGGTTTCCTGAATCAGCAGCACGTCGCAGGCGCCTGATGACAGGTAGGACAGGATATGATCCTGCCGGGCCTTGGCCGAATTGACGTTCCAGCTGGCAATCCGCATCAATCAGACGGAAAAGGACGTGCCGCACCCGCAGGACGCTGTCGCGTTCGGGTTGCTGACGGAAAAATACGACCCCATGAGATCCTGCACGTAGTCAAGCTCGGCCTTGTCGACGAGTTCCAGTGACATCTCGTCAATCACCACTTCGACGTCATGACTGAAAAACGCCAAGTCGTCATCCTGCCGCGCGGAGTCGATGCTGAATTCATACTGAAAGCCTGAACAACCACCACCATTCACCGCCACACGGAAGAAACTGCCGTCAGGCTCACCGGAAAGCATCGTCTGGATACGCTGCGCAGCCGACATGCTCAGCCCGAATTCACTGGATGTGGTCTCAGCTTTGGCTGTCATCGTTTCCATGGGGTCTCCATGCTGGATCAAGGGGAACCTGCTATGTTGACAATATGAAGCGACATGATGGCCAAATCAAGCGGCCCGGTGCCATTGTGTCACTGGTGGGGCACCGGTGTCCAACTGACTGGCATTGCGCGACCGAAACGCTTTCCGATTGAGAAAACAACTTGCCGCGCCTACATTGACGACTGTTTTCAGCCAATAGCCGGATCGTCCAGCCGTGTCGCCAGACAACACATCCACCCGATATGAATCGCGGGAACTTGTCCCCTATGCCAGTCATGGGCCGGCAAGTCGTGGACGTGTTCATGCCGAACCCGACGAGGGCGGTGGTACGCCTGATGGTCTGGTGGCGCGGACGCCGTTCCAGCGCGACCGTGACCGCATTTTGCATTCCGGCGCCTTTCGCAAGTTGAAACACAAGACGCAGGTCTTCGTCTATCATGAGGGAGATTATTTTCGGACCCGGATGACGCATTCCATCGAAGTGGCGCAGATCGCCAGATCAATGGCGCGGGCGCTGCGGTTGAATGATGATCTGGCAGAGGCGGTATCGCTGGCCCATGATCTTGGCCACACACCCTTTGGCCATGCCGGCGAGGACGCGCTTGGCCGCGTTATGGAGCCATATGGGGGGTTCGACCACAATGAACAGACAGTGCGGGTTCTGACCAGCCTTGAGCACCGCTATGCCGGTTTTGACGGGCTTAATCTGACATGGGAGACGCTGGAAGGGGTCGTCAAGCATAACGGGCCGATGGAAAAAGGTGATGACATCCGCCCGGCGATCCTCGATCTTGATTCGCAGATCGACCTTGATCTTGGCCATCATCCGTCGGCGGAGGCGCAGCTTGCCAACCTTGCCGACGACATCGCCTATCTGTCGCATGATTTCG
>CAJWDO010000124.1 GCA_913031555.1 uncultured Alphaproteobacteria bacterium
CCTGTCGAGCATGCCGCAATATGACAGCACCCGCC
The DNA here is from genome assembly GCA_913031555.1 of uncultured Alphaproteobacteria bacterium. Classification (GTDB taxonomy): domain Bacteria; phylum Pseudomonadota; class Alphaproteobacteria; order Puniceispirillales; family Puniceispirillaceae; genus UBA8309. The sequence goes on from CAJWDO010000124.1 coordinate 36, forward strand.
GCATCACCAGACTGTCCATAATGGTCCGCGTGCCATTCGCAAAGCCGACAGCGCCGGCATCCGCCATCAGGCCAAGCTCGGCCATCGCCTTGCCCTTCAATTTGCGGGTCGCGGCGCCATAAAGGAACAGGCGCACGCCGCCGAGGCGGTTCGCGCGAAGGCTGAGGGAATCGATCATGCTGGCATCATCGATCACCGGCCTGGCATCGGGCAGGGCGATAATGCTTGTGATGCCACCAGACGCGGCTGCCCGCAGCAATGTTGACAGATCCTCAAGGTGCTCGGCACCGGGATCGGCTGATTGCACCCGCATGTCGATCAGGCCCGGTGCAAGGCAGGCACCGGCGCAATCATGGCTCTTCGCCGCGGCGGCGGAGAGTTCGGCCGGCGGTGTGCCGGCACCGGAAGCGGAAATTAGGTCGCCGCTGACGGCAACAAAGCCAATTTCGTCACGTGTCTGGGCTGGATCGAGAATCCGTGCGTTGTGGAACAACAGGTCGGTCATGCCGCACCCTCGCCGCTGGCAAGTGCCTCAAGACAGGCCATCCGCGCCGCCACACCGATTTCCACCTGTGTGCGGATCAGGCTTTTTTCGACATCATCGGCGGTGGCCGAATCAATCTCCACCCCACGGTTCATCGGCCCGGGATGCATGATCAGCGCCTGAGGCGCGGCGCGCATCAGCTTGTTGCGGTCAAGCCCGAACAGGTTGAAATATTCCCGCTGTGACGGCGTCTCGGTGCCTTCCATACGTTCGGTCTGAAGCCGCAGCATCATCACGATATCGACACCTTCGATCCCTTCCTCGAGGTCGGTAAAAATCTCGACGCCCATGCTGTCGATGGCGGCCGGCAGCAGCGTCGCCGGACAAACCAGCCTGATCTCGGCGCCAAGCGTTGACAGAAGGTGGATGTTCGATCGTGCCACGCGGCTGTTGGCGATATCCCCGCAGATGGCGATCCGCAGCCCCTCGATCCGGCCGACCCGGCGCTTGATCGTCAGCGCGTCGAGAAGCGCCTGTGTGGGATGTTCATGACGGCCGTCACCGGCATTGATTACGGCGGCATCGACGTGCTGGCTCAGCAGTTGCGCCGCGCCGGAGCAATTATGCCGCACGACGAGGATATGCGGATGCATCGCGTTCAGTGTGGTGGCGGTATCAAGAAGTGTCTCACCCTTCTTCACTGATGATCCGGCGACATTGATATTCAGGACCGAGCCGCCAAGATTCTTCGCCGCCAGCTCGAATGACACGCGCGTCCTTGTCGAATTTTCGAAGAAAAGATTAAGCACGGTGCGTCCACGAAGCACTTCCGACAATGGTGGATCGAACCTGCCGCTGTTCTGGCCATCATTTTGGCCATTACCTTGAATAATGTCGGCGAAGACATTGCCGCGATCGATGAGGCCGGTGATCTCGAGAGGGTTCAACCCCTCGATACCCAGCAAATGACGGGATGTTAGCCCGGCGGGTGGGGCCGTTGTGGTCGGCATGTTGCCGGACGGGGCGGTATCGCGTGCGCGCTTGTCTGTCATGAAAGCCAGCTTATAGTCGCGGTTGCCTGCCGACGTCCAGCGGAAATCAGCCTGTTTCGAGTGCCGCGCCGTGAATCCGGTCGAGTGCGGACTGCAGGATCCAGCCGGCCGCCAGCGCGTCGCGTCTGACCGCGCGGCGTGCCCGCGTTATGTCGGCCTCCAGCATCGCCGATTCCACCGCCTGTGTAGACAGTCTTTCATCCTGAAAGATGATCGGCAGGTCGCGCATTCGCAGCAGGGCATGGGCGAAATCACGCGTCGCGTCGCAGCGCGGGCCTTCGCTGCCGTCCATATTGACTGGCCAGCCGATGACAAGCCCGCCGACGCATTCATCATCGCACAGCGCTAACAACGTCTCGGCATCGGGGGTGAATTTCTTCCGCCACAGGATTTTCAGCGGGCTTGCCACACTGAACGCGGAATCGGAAATGGCCAGTCCGATTGTCTTCTTGCCGACATCGAGTCCAAGCAGCCGCTGGCCCGGCGAAAGCGCCGTCAGCATATCGTTGAGCTTGCAGATCGTCATACGCGGTGATAGATGCATCCTTGTTTTTACTGCAACAGGACAAAGCACAGCATCATGTCGGTTGACAAGAGTACCGTTGCACGCATTGCACGGTTGGCACGCATCCATGTGCCTGAGGAGCGGCAGGAAAAGCTGTCCTCGGAACTGAATGGTATTCTCGACTGGATCGAGGAGTTGAACGAGGTTGACACAGGCAATGTCGAGCCCATCGCCAGTGTGACCGGTCATTCGCTGCCACGCCGCGAGGATGTTGTCAGCGATGGCAACAGGGTGGATGAGGTGCTGGCCAATGTGCCCGAGACGGCCAGCGGGTTCTTTGTCGTTCCGAAGGTGGTCGAGTGATGTCCGATCTGCTGTCACTGAGCGCCGTTGCGGCGCGTGCCGCGCTTGACGCTGGCGAGATTTCCGCGCCCGAATTGACCTCGGCCTATCTTGCCGCTGTCGAGGAGACGGCGCCGCTGAATAATTACGTGGCTGTCACTGCCGAGCGCGCGCTGGACATGGCAGCGGCCTCCCAGACAAGGATCAAGTCTGGCGAAGCCGGGCTGATCGAGGGCATTCCGGTCGGGGTGAAGGACCTGTTCTGCACCGCCGGCGTTGCCAGCACCGCCTGTTCGCGCATCCTTGAAGGGTTCACGCCGACCTATGAAAGCACCGTCACCGCCAATCTGTGGCGCGAGGGTGGGGTGATGCTCGGCAAGCTGAACTGTGATGAATTCGCGATGGGGTCCGGCAACGAGACAAGCGCCTATGGCCCTGCGGTCAATCCCTGGACAGGTGCCGACGGTGTCGAACTGGTGCCGGGGGGATCCTCAGGTGGTTCGGCTTCGGCCGTGGCGGCGCGCGCGGCGCTGCTGGCAACGGGAACTGACACCGGTGGATCGATCCGCCAGCCGGCGGCGTTCTGTGGCATCGTCGGCATGAAGCCGACCTATGGGCGCTGTTCGCGCTGGGGCATCGTGGCGTTCGCCAGTTCGCTGGATCAGGCTGGCCCGTTCAGCCGCAGCGTCGCCGACAATGCGCTGATGATGCAGGCGATGGCAGGTCATGATACGAAGGATTCCACCTCTGCCGCAACGCCGCTTCCCGACCTGATGGCGGCGCTCGACAAGGGCGTGAAGGGGATGAAAATCGGTGTGCCGTCGGAATATGTGATGGATGGCATGGACAGCGAGGTTGTCGCGCTGTGGGAGCAGGGGCAGGCCTGGCTTCGCGATGCCGGCGCCGAGCTTGTCGCGATTTCACTGCCGCACACCAAATACGCGCTGCCTGCCTATTACATCATCGCCCCGGCCGAAGCCTCGTCGAACCTTGCCCGTTATGACGGGGTCAGGTACGGGCTGCGGGTCGAGGCGGATTCGCTTGACGAGATGTATGCCGAGACGCGCGCCGCCGGCTTTGGCGAGGAGGTGCAGCGCCGCATCCTGATTGGCACCTATGTGCTGTCGGCAGGTTATTATGATGCTTATTATCTGAAAGCGCAGAAGGTCCGCCGCCTGATCAAACAGGATTTCGACACCGCCTTCGAGACTGTCGACGCCATCCTGACGCCGGCAACGCCGACAGCCGCCTTTCCGGTCGGGCGCAAGGTCGATGACCCGGTCACCAACTATCTGAATGATGTCTTCACCGTGCCTGCCAACCTTGCCGGGTTGCCGGGTATGGCGCTGCCGGCCGGCCTCAACAGTGACGGTCTGCCGCTGGGACTGCAGATCCTCGGGCGCCCGTTCGACGAGGCAAGCCTGTACAGCATCGGCCGCGTGATCGAGGACGCCGCCGCGTTCAGCGCGGTACCACAGCGCCGCGCGGGAGGGGCGTCATGAGTGATCTTGTCGAAGGCCGCACAGGTGAATGGGAGGTCGTCATCGGGCTGGAGGTTCATGCGCAGGTGGCCTCGAACGCCAAGCTGTTCTCCGGCGCACCGACGGCGTTCGGTGCCGAGCCGAACGCCAATGTGTCGCTCGTCGATGCGGCGATGCCCGGCATGCTGCCGGTGATCAATCAGGAATGCGTTCGCCAGGCAATCCGCACCGGGCTTGGCCTGAAGGCCGAGATCAATCTTGTCAGCGTGTTCGACAGGAAAAATTACTTCTACGCCGACCTGCCGCAGGGTTATCAGATCAGCCAGTTCAAGCAGCCGATTGTCGGCGAGGGGATGCTGCGCCTCGACATGCCGGATGGCTCAACCCGCGAGATCGGGATCGAACGTCTGCATCTGGAACAGGATGCCGGCAAGTCGATGCATGACCAGCATCCCTCGAAAAGCTATATTGATCTCAATCGCACCGGTGTGGCTCTGATGGAGATTGTCTCGAAGCCGGACATGCGGTCAGCCGCCGAGGCGGCAGCCTATGTGAAAAAGCTGCGCTCTATCCTGCGCTATCTTGGGACCTGTGATGGCAATATGGAGGAAGGTTCGCTCCGCGCCGACGTGAATGTGTCGGTGCGCCGCCCGGGCGAGCCCCTTGGTACCCGTACCGAGACCAAGAACCTGAATTCCCTGCGCTTTATCCAGCAGGCAATCGATTACGAGGTGGCCCGCCAGATCGAGGTCATCGAGGATGGCGGCGAGATCGACCAGGAAACACGCCTGTTCGACACCACCACCGGCACGACGCGGACAATGCGCTCGAAAGAGGATGCGCATGATTATCGCTATTTCCCGGACCCGGATTTGCTGCCGCTGGTGATCCCGCAGGAGGAGGTCGACGAACTCAGCGCCGCGTTGCCGGAGCTTCCCGACCTGATCCGTGAGCGGCTGACCGGCGAGTATGGGCTGTCGGCCTATGACGCCTCGGTGATCATCGAGGAGCGCGAGACCGCCGCCTATTACGAGGCTGCCAGCGCCGAGCGTGACCGCAAGCTTGTCGCCAACTGGATGACGGTCGAGTTGTTCGGTGCGCTGAACAAGTCCGGCCAGTCGCTTGCTGACTGCAAGGTCACGCCGGCGGCGCTTGGCGGGCTTGTCGGGCTGATCGAGGATGGCACCATTTCCGGCAAGATTGCCAAGGATGTCTTCGCGACGATGTTCGAGACCGGCAAGGACGCCACGGCCATTGTCGAGGAGCAGGGGCTGAAACAGGTGTCCGACAGCGGCGCCATTGAAGCCATGATCGACGAAGTGATGGCCGCGAACGAGGACAAGGTCTCCGAATATCGGGGCGGCAAGGACAAGCTTTTCGGCTTTTTTGTCGGTCAGGTGATGAAGGCATCGAAGGGCCAGGCCAACCCCGGCATGGTCAATCAGGTGCTGCGCGCAAAGCTTGACGGCTGAACCCTGTCCGGTGGGCGATTTCCGATTTGCCAGCGGGCGATTTCCGATTTGACAGCCGGCTTTTTCAAAGCTAGGTAACACCCTGCATACGCCGTGTATCTTCTTCGGTCCGGTTGGCGCGTAAAAGCGTTTGATCGGGTCCGGCCCCGG
>CAJWDO010000125.1 GCA_913031555.1 uncultured Alphaproteobacteria bacterium
GGTTCGGCGGCATGAAACAGTTATTGACGAAATAATGCGCCTCGAGCCGCGCCATGCTCAGCGCCGACCAACCGGTCACCCGCCTCACACCCGCGCGCAATGTCGAACAGCTTGTCTCATATGATGCCCATCGCTCCGCCGCCGGTTGATGCACAAGAGCCTGATCACTCGTCAGCTTGTCGTGATAGCTAAGCAGGATATCATTCTGTTCATCTTCGGTCAGAAAGCCGATAAATTCCTCATGCGCTTCCGGAAAGAAGCGACCCATATCATGGAGAAACCAATCCACCTCCGCGCGCGTGCCGAGGAAAATGCCGCGCAGCACCAGCCCGATGACACGTTCCGGATTGGCAATCGCATAGGCCAGCGCAAGCGTACTGCCCCAGGAACCTCCAAACAAAAGCCAGCTTTCGATTCCAAGGTGAATCCGCAACGCCTCTATATCGGCAATCAGGTCCTGAGTGGTGTTCTGCGCCATCTCTCCATGCGGGGTAGATCTGCCGCACCCGCGCTGGTCAAACAACACACAATGAAACCTGTCAGGGTTGAACAACCTTCGATGTGTTGCGGATATTCCGGCCCCCGGACCACCATGAATGAACAGAACGGGCCGGCCATCGGCGCAACCGACCTGTTCGAAATAAATCTGGTGAAGACCACGATCGAGCTTGCCGCTACCAAAAGGCGGCTGTACCGGAAACAGCTCTTTTTCCTGAATGAATGCGTTCGCCATGTTACCAGCATATCACATAAATGCGGCGCGTGAATTGGTCTGCGCCTCACAAGTCAATTTCGATTGCCGTTTGTGAATATCGATGAGCGCCCTCGAAACCACATGACACGAAACAACGAAAAAGGGGCAGTCGAAACAACCCCCTTTTTCATTGTCATCGTTTGGCTCAACGGTTGGAAAGCCGGCTGAAAAGACGGTCGTAAGGCCCTATCAGGCGACGTCCATCAAATCTTCAAGCTTTGTCGCCGCGGCTTCCTGATCGATTTTCTCGATGGCGGCAAACTCGCGGGCCAGTCGCTCAAGCGCCGCCTGGTACATCTGGCGCTCGGAATAGGATTGTTCGGACTGGTTCGTGCGACGATGCAGGTCGCGCACAACCTCGGCAATGGACACCGGGTCGCCGGACTTGATCTTGGTTTCATATTCCTGTGCCCGGCGCGACCACATTGTCCGGCGAACACGGGCCTTGCCCTGCAATGTGGTGATGGCCTGCTCCATCTGCTTTTTCGAGCTGAGGGTACGCAACCCGAGAGACCGGGCCTTTTCCATCGGAACGCGCAGTGTCATACGGTCATGTTCAAAACGAACAACAAGCATCTCAATCGTGGCACCGCTGATCTCGCGGCTTTCAGTTCCCAGAATACGGCCGACACCATGCGTCGGATACACCACGAAATCGCCTTCCTTGAAGGCGGAATCTGTCTTTTTTGCCATTAAGTCTTCCCTGTAGACTTTCGCCGTTGGTCAGAATGCGCTTTGCCGGTCTCCCGTCGGTCATGCGCTGTGCCATTACGTGTCTCCACATGCCACCACACGTCACCACAGAGCCCTGCAAACCAACTCAAACCAAACAAAGTGGCGCCCGGTTCCGATCACCTTGGAACGGGTAATGCCAGCGTCAGTCAGTTGTTGTAACCAGACAGTAACATACCCGAAATTAACGGGAAAATCAATCAGCTCAGGTGGACGCGGGGCCGGTCAGCTTCCCTGCCCGGGGTTGCGAGAGAAGTGTTTCTCGTATTTTCCCTTTTCTTCCTGCGCCGCCTCGGCATTCGGCATCGGGTCAGAGCGTTGCGCGATGTTGGGCCAGATTTCCGACATTTCACGATTGAGCTCCAGCCATTTCTCGGCTTCCGGCTCGGAATCAGGAAGGATGGCTTCCGGCGGGCACTCCGGCTCGCACACCCCGCAATCGATGCATTCGTCGGGATGAATGACAAGCATGTTCTCGCCCTCATAGAAACAATCAACCGGGCAGACCTCGACGCAGTCGGTGTATTTGCAGTTGATGCAATTGTCATTGACGATATAGGTCATCTGGCGATCTCCATGCGCATCTCACGCGGCGCGTTTTATCGTAAAGGCAGGATGTCCACAAGAGCGGATCATACCGGTTTCCGGCCTCTTGGCGTCATCCCATATTCTCGATCCGCATCCGTGCCCGTTTGGCGGCGTGGCCGGATTCAATATCATCTACATAAAGCAGGCCGGCAAGCCGGCGCATCAGCTGCGCCTCGTAATCATGTACCTCGCCATCGGCAAGCACCACCATCCAGGCCATCTCCATGATCGCGATCCTGTCTTCGGCATCGGTTTCTGACCTGATAGAGCGCGTCAGCGCGTGAATCTCGACCCGCTCGGCATGCCATGACAGCGCGGTGTCAATCAAACCTTCAACCGCGCTGGCATCTATGGTCGGCTGCGCTGCCAGAATGCGGGCGATCTGCGCGCGCTCACCGGCATCAAGGTCACCATCCGCCATCGCCGCCTCGACAAGGAGGCTGGCCATAACGGTGGCCCATTCCGAATCGCCGCCCGGTGCGGCTTCCTGATCCTCGGTAAATTCGCGTATCCAGTTTCCCAGCTTGGCAATCATCAATCAATACCCTCCTGCGGCGCGGCTGTCCCCGATCATTCGAGGTCAGATTTCAAATTCTGTGTCGCCCGGCGGTCGCGTTTGGTTGGCCGCCCGGCCCCTCGTTCGCGGCTTTCGAATGCAGGATCCAACATCTTTGCCCCGGACACGCGTTTCGGCACCTCTGGCGACAGATCCTCATATAGCATCACCGCCTCGATGGCGGGTCCACGGCGCGACCCTAGCGTCACAATTCTTATCACCTTGACCCGGTCACCCTGCATGAAGGTCAGCACCTGCCCCGGCTGGGCGGCGCGATGCGGCTTGCTCATCACCTCGCCATTGAGCCGAAAGCGCCCACCGGCAATAGCCCTTGTCGCCAGCGCACGGGTCTTGAAGAAACGCGCATACCACAGCCACTTGTCGAGCCGCAGCGAAGACTCACCGGCCATGCCGGTCACGATTTCAGTTTTAAATCCGCAAGCACGGCGAAAGGTGATTGCGGGTCAGGCTCACGGTTCTTGGCGCTGACATTCTGCTGCCTGTCCTGCTTGCCGCGGTTCGGGCGGCCGCCCTTGGCCGCCCCCTTGCGGCCAGCCGGCCGTGACTTTCGGCGATCACCTTCCTGCTGTGGCCGGTCTTCACGCCGGCCACCGGCAGGACGCTGGCGCCGCAAACGCTCAAACACCTGAATCGGCGGCTTTTCAGGATCCTCGTCGGGTTCCTCGCTGACAATCTTGCAATTCATATCAAGCAGCATCGCCGCCATCTGTTCCCGCGTGGCGCCGGCCAGCGACAGCATGTCTTCGCTGATCCTGAACTGGCCCTCGCGCGACGCGTTGCGAACAAGAAACGCCACCCGCTCCACCATGTCGACCCGCATCACCCGGCCACCAAGCCGCCGATAGCCTGTCGCCAGCCAGAATTCATCCGGTACGCCCTCTACTGCGTCGATGGCTACACGGCCGGCCGGTGCCGGCGCGTGAAAGCTGCCCGGCTCACCGTGGAACAGGTTCCACAGCAGGGCGCGAAGTTCGATCTGCGCAGGCTTCAGAAGCTCGGGAAGATATGCCGCTTCCACCCCGAAACGAAGACCAAGACGCGCCAGTCGCGGCTTGTCAGTCTCACTCAGGCCACGAAGCTGCTGTGACGCCTGCATCGAGGGGACCGTGCCAAGCTGCTCGAACAGCATGAAGGCAAGTCCCCGTGCCGCGCCGGACAGCGGTTCCGGCGTCGTGTCGGGTGCCGGCTCTGCCGCTTCGACAATCTCGGGCTGCTCGACCGGCGGCGTGGCCGCAATCTCGTCCTTCGTCGGACCGTCCAGCACTTCGTCTGTATCAGCCTTCGACGTCGCCGGGTTTGACCGCGGCGTCCGGCGTTCGGGCAGCGGCGCGGTCTCTGGTGTTTCTAGAACCACCAGCCTGCCGAGGACCTCGCGGACATGCGCGGCGACAAATTCCGAAAGCCGGCCGGTCAGCCGCTGCGTCTGATCGATCGACAACAACTCACTGGCGATAAGATCCGGTCGCGGCGCATAGAGGCCGTCGCCCCTGACTAGCCGTGCCACGGCGGCATCACGCCAGCGGATCTGTCCTTCATTGTCCAGCTTGAATGCCGCCGTCGCCGAAGCCGCGAAGGCCCGCACACGCGACTCGATTTCATCGGGAAGGCCTCGCCGCGCCGCCGCCAGAATGGTTGCCTTCTCGTCCCCCTCGCTAAGCGTGGGGCGGAACACAAACCCTTCCAGAATGCCGACTTCCTCACCTTCGACCAGAACGGTACCATCACTTTTCACCGAGGCCATGAGATTCCTTGTTTCCTTCAATTTCCGGCTCAGATGCGCTGCACGCAGATCGATGAACCGCTCCGACAGCCGCTGGTGCAGACTGTCTGACAGCCGATCCTCAATCGAACGCGCCCGATCCTGCCATTCTGCGGGGTTGTCTGTCCAGTCCGCACGATGCGTGACATAGGTCCAGGTGCGGATATAGGCAAGCCGCGTCATCAGCGTGTCGATATCACCATCCAGCCTGTCGAGCTGCGACATCGCCTGCGCCACCATATCGCTGCCAAGCCTGCCTGTCTCGGCAAGCTGGCCATAAAGTGTCGCCAGCAAATCGTAATGATCATCGCTCAGGCTCTGCCGAAAGTCCGGAATGCACGCAACATCCCACAACAGATTGACCTGCCGCGCGCCGACCGCGCGATCACGGATCACCGGCCGCTCGGCAAGCGAAACCAGCGCACGATGGTCAATGGCATCGGCCTTTCGAAGCAGGAAGGGCAACGGCGGTGGTGCCTCAAGCGAGGCCAGAAGTGTTTCCACCGACGAGAAATCGATGTCACGCGAACGCCACCAGAAGCTGCGGATCGGCGGAAAGCGATGCTGTTCGATGGCATCGATCATTTCGGGTTCGGGCACTTCGCACCCCTCGGTCACACCAAAAGTACCGTCATTGGTGTGGCGGCCGGCGCGGCCGGCAATCTGCGCCATTTCAGCAGCGGCAAGACGGCGCATCCGACGGCCATCGAACTTCATATCGGAGGCAAGCGCCACATGGCCAAGATCGAGATTAAGCCCCATGCCGATGGCGTCGGTGGCGACCAGGAAATCGACATCACCATTCTGGTAAAGTTCGACCTGAGCATTGCGGGTTCGCGGACTGAGGCGTCCCATCACCACCGCCGCCCCGCCACGCTGGCGCCGCACAAGCTCGGCAATCTGATAGACATCGGCGGCACTGAAGGCGACGACAGCGCTGCGGCGCGGCAGTCTGGTCAGCTTCTTGGACCCGGCAAAACTGAGGTTCGACAGCCGCTGGCGGGACTCGAAGCGCGCGTCGGGCAGCATCTGGCGGAGCAGCGGGCCAGCCGTCTCGGCGCCAAGTAACATCGTTTCATGGATCCCGCGCGCATGCAGGATGCGGTCGGT
>CAJWDO010000126.1 GCA_913031555.1 uncultured Alphaproteobacteria bacterium
CACGCGCCAGAAGCGTGGATGTCACGGCGATTGTTCCCATATCGCCGCCAAATTCCATTGGGCGAAGGTCATTCGCGGCAAAGCCTGTCGCGACGGCATCCTCAATCCGTGCCGCCGCCACCGCATAGGCTGGCAGGTCGCATCTCTCGGCGAGATAGTCGAGCATCATCGCGCCGCTGAGAATGGCGGCAAGCGGGTTGGCCTTGTCCTGACCGGCGATATCGGGGGCCGAACCGTGGGCTGGCTGGAACATCGCGTTCGCATCGCCGATTTCCCCGCAGGCGGCCATGCCCATACCGCCGACAAGCCCACCGGCAAGGTCGGAAAGAATATCGCCGAACATGTTCTCCATCACCATCACGTCAAAATTCCAGGGTTGGCGCACCATGTCGAGAGCCATCGCATCAACATAGTTGTAGCTGGTCTCGATATCGGGGTGGTCCTGCGCCGCCTCATCGAAGATCGACCGGAAGAATGCCTGCGATTTGAAGACATTTGCCTTGTCAACGCAGGTCAGCAGCCCGCGCCGGCCTTGCTGTTGGCGCCGTGCCGCCAGCCGGAAAGCGAAATCGTGAAGCTTGCGCGTCGTCTCGGCGGAAATTCGCATGATGTCAGACACCGCTGTCGGTGCGGTGGGATCTCCTTCGATCGGGGAACGATCATGCACCGCCGCACTGTAGAACAGTCCTTCGGTGGATTCGCGGATGATCACAAGATCAAGGTTCCCAGCCCGTGGGTCGGCTAGCCGCTGCGGAGCGTTTGGATAGGCCCGCACCGGGCGCACGCCGGCATAAAGCTGAAAGCGGTCACGAAGCCGAAGGTGGGGCGAGATTTCGGTGCCGTCAGCATGGCGCACCGATGGCAGGCCGATGGCACCAAGAAAGATTGCGTCGGCATCGCCGGCACGTTCTTCGCCGCCGGGTTCGATGTCCTTGCCGGTACGGCTGAAACAGGCGGCGCCGGCATCAATGTTGTCACAGGCAAATTCCGGTGCGCCGATGGACTTCAGTGCCGCTGCGGCGATGGCCAGCGTTGCATCGGTCACATCACCGCCGATCCCGTCACCCCGAATGACCGCCAATTTTGGTGTGCGTGCCACCTATACCTGTCCTTCCTGTGTGGACTTTCAGCCCCCGGCAATCCAGCTCGTATCAGAACATCGAATGCAGCCTGCCCCACGCCAGCTTCTGTGGGGTAGGTCATCACGGATTTCATCCGCAGGAGCAGCATGTCACCGGAGGTCCGATCAATCAATGCCGGGGGTGCGGCGCCGGACAGGGTATGGACGCGTTTTTGCGAAGGCGTATATCGATCCTTCAAAACTGCCATCCCAAATGTTAACAGGATCCCGGCGATCAGTTGGTGGATGTGATGTTGGAACCGTCGCCCTGGGCAATCTCGAAATTCATCTCAAGCGCCCCGGTGGCTATGGTTTTGGTGGTATTATTTTCCATTGCCTGACAGCGGAGGCGTACGTGCGGAATGTTGTTGAGAGTGACAATCTCAACAATCTTGAAGGGCAGGTTTGTCACCCGGCACGCCAGTATATCGCCAATTTCGTAGGATATGTTTTTTACCGATCCGAACAAAACGATTTCCGTTGCGAGGGATACTATTTCAATCGTGGGCTGAATTTTGGTTGAGAAAAACAAAATTCATGCTCAATGTGAGCAGATGAACGGTTTGTTGTTTGGTTGTCATGTCGCCCACTATGTCCCTTGAAGAAAATTTCCTGCCTATCTGGCGTCGATTTCTCGAAATGGAAATTATCCGCAGCCAGCATTGCCTGAAGGTTATCGGCAGCGCCAATGCCTATCTCGTTTTGCAGGTGATCTGCTGGCACCATTTACTGCTGGTTGGCGAGGAACTCGACGACACTTCCTATGACGCCACGCGTGAGAGTTGGATTGCCATATCTAACCAGACTGAGGCGAAGGGCAAGAAACTCACCTATGCACTGATTGCCGATCTCACTGGCCTCGACAAGGAGACGGTACGCCGCAACGTCAAGGCGCTTGCCGAGCGTGGCTTTGTGAAGGCGGACAGAAAGCTTGGGGTGATATATGCGCCAACCGAAGAACGGAGTGACCAGATCGTCAATGAGCTCAATGTTGCCGAGCGCCAGCTTGTGAAGCAGTTCGCGAAGACGCTTGATCGATATGGCTGTCTGTCAACGTCAGAGGATTAACGTGCCTCGACAAGCCCCGGCACCTCGATGACCAGTATTTCGCTGTCGGCACTGGCGGTAAGGGTGATCTGTTTCTGGTCGGAAATGGCCAGCCCGTCACCGCGTTTCGCCGGATGGCCGTCAACTGTAATGTCGCCCTCGGACACCAGCAGATAGGCCTTACCCTCGATATGGTGTGTCAGTCCGGTACCCGCCGCCAGCGTCCCGGCATAGATCCGCGCGTCCTGATGGATCGACAACGGCGCCGACCCGTCACCCGAGACAAGAAGCGGCAGCGTATCGTCTGACGGCGTCTTTGGAAATTCGGCAGCGTTCCAGTTTGGCTCGATGCCAAGGCTTTTCGGCATGATCCAGATCTGGAAGATGTTTGTTTCCTCATCCTCCTTATTGAACTCGGAATGTGAGATGCCTGTGCCGGCGCTCATCACCTGCACATTGCCGGCGGTCGTACGCCCGCTGTTACCACGACTGTCCTTGTGAGTGATGGCGCCACGGCGGACATAGGTGATGATCTCCATATCCGCATGCGAATGCGTGTCAAAGCCTGTATGTGGCTGGATCACATCGTCATTGATCACCAACAATTCGCCAAAGCTCATCTTCGCGGCATCACGGTAGCTGGCAAAGCTGAAATGATGCCTGGCGTTCAGCCATCCATGGTTGGCGCCGCCAAGTTCGTCATATTTGTGGTGGGTGATCATCTGTTGAGCTCCCGGACCGGCTGTCGCGGTCGGTTCATGAAAATTAGATTTTCCCTATGTTAATCATCTTTTCTAGTAAATAAATGGCCTTGAATTCACTGGACAGGTAACTTCAGGTTATTACTGATGTTCTATTCCTCGGCAGTTGAGATTTTTCGCGCGGTCATGAAGCGTGGCAATTTTGCCGGTGCGGCCGACGAGCTTGGCATTTCGGGCGCGGCGGTCAGCAAGCAGATCAAGTCTCTCGAACAGCGTCTGAATCTGGTATTGTTTTATCGTACGACGCGAAGTGTGGTGCCAACCGAGGCGGCGCAGCGCCTTGCCGATCTACTGGTGCGCAATCATGATGAATTCGGCACGCTGCTTGATCAACTGAGTGATGCGCAGGCGACGCCGTCGGGGCGGCTGCGGGTCAATGTGCCGATGTCGTTTGGCGAGTTGTTTCTGCGCCGGCCCATCGCCATATTCGCGAGGCGATATCCCGATGTGACTGTTGATGTCGATTTCGATGATCGCCGCGTGCATCTTGTCGAGGATGGCTATGATCTTGTCGTCCGGATCGGTGTGTTGGAGGATTCCGGTCTGATCGCACGGCGGGTCGGTGATTGCCCGTTATATATGTGCGCCGCCCCAAAGCTTTTGGAAGATCATGGAACACCGGTCAGCCCTGCTGATATCCCGGCCTTGCCGGCGGTGATTTATTCGCTTGCCGCCGCCGCGTTGAGCTGGTCATGCCGTGATGCCGATGGCGCGCAGACGACAGTGGGACTGCGTCCGGCGCTCTATGCCAACAGTGCCGGCATGATGCTTGATGCGTGTATCGAGGGGGTGGGAGTTGCCATCCTGCCGCATTTCAGCTGCGCCGACGCGCTGGCCTCCGGTCGTCTTGTCAGGCTTCTTCCCGAGTTTGACACCGTTCCCGACCTTGGCATCTATGTTGTATATCCCGACAAGAGGTTCGTGCCTCTGAAAGTACGGAGTTTCATCGATGTCATTGCGGCTGAACTGGCATCCCGGCAGGCCCGGTTTGCAAAATTATGAGCGGGGATTTATCCGGGGTCATGTTCGGGTGCATGATCGCGGTTGCCAGACCGTTGGTGACATGCTTGAACCGTGATCACCGGGTCGTTCGGGAAGGGTGTCATGGCTATTGCCGTTGAATGTGTGGTCGATTGCCAGGCAAGGCTTGGTGAAGGTGCCTGTTGGGATGTGGCGGACCGCGCCCTGTGGTGGGTCGATATAAAGGCTGGCCAGATTCACCGATTCGATCCCGAGACGGGAGATGATGCAAGTTTCGACTGGGGCGAGCCAGTGGCCTGCCTCGCGCGGCGTGATGCCGGCGGGCTGATCGTCGGGGCGGCAAGCGGGGTCCATCTGTTCGATCCCGAAACCGGTGTCCGCGATCTGCTGGCCGATCCGGAGGCAGGGATGGTTGGGAACAGATTCAACGATGGCACGACCGACCCGCAGGGCCGGTTCTGGGCCGGCACGATGCGGGATGACGGCTCGCCGCCGGAACGAAGAGGCCGCTTCTACCGGATAGATGCCGACCATGATGTGACATCCTGGTTCGACCCGGTCTTTACCAGCAACGGGCTGGCCTTCTCGCCAGACGGTTCGGTGATGTATTTCGCCGATACCAATCGCGATGTGCGGACTATCTGGGCCTGTGATTATGACCTTGATACCGGCACACCCTCCGGTCAGCGGCCCTTCTTCGACACGCGCCAGCTTGCCGGCCGACCCGACGGCGCCACCGTCGATGCCGATGGCTGCTACTGGATGGCCGGTTTTGGCGGCTGGCAGGTTGTGCGGATCACGCCGGACGGGCGGGTCGACCGGATCATCGAGATGCCGGTGGAACGCCCGACCAAGGTGATGTTTGGCGGCGCCGACCTTGCCACGCTCTATGTCACCTCGATGGGAGACGGTCTTGCCGGTGATGCGGCACAGCCACAGGCCGGTGGCCTTTTTGCGATTACCGGGCTTGCCACGGGTGGTCTGCCGCAGGCTCGTTTTTTTGGCTGATTGAAGGTGTCATGCGGCAAGTGACGTGGTGGGACCATGGCTTCATTCGGAGCTTTTATGGTACAGACTGTTATCGCCACAAGCTGGTTTGTCTCTTTTGGAAAGAAGGATGATGATCGAGGACAGGTTCGACAGGTTGCGTGAATGGATGGAACTCGAATTCGAGGACACGCTGGATGATCTTCTCGAGGTCGAATTCAATGAACCGATGCTTTCGGAAGAAGTTCGCAAACTCTACAGGCAGCAGCATCCGGACGGTCTTGATGGGCGGGTATATTACCCGAACCTGCTTCGCCTCCAGGCAGAGATGATCAAGCTTCAGGACTGGGTCGTCGAGAATAACGCCAAGATCCTGATCATCTGTGAAGGCCGTGACAGCGCTGGCAAGGGCGGCGTCATCAAGCGCATCACGCAACGTCTGAATCCGCGTGTGGCGCGCGTCGTGGCGCTGCCAAAGCCGTCCGAGCGCGAGATGTCACAATGGTATTTCCAGCGCTATGTGCCGCATCTTCCCGCCGGTGGGGAGATCGTGCTGTTCGACCGGTCCTGGTACAACCGCGCCGGTGTTGAGCGCGTCATGGGG
>CAJWDO010000127.1 GCA_913031555.1 uncultured Alphaproteobacteria bacterium
TTATAATTGTTCCTTTTTCGTCACTTTTAGAATCTTTTAAAATAGTCATTTTTCCTTTTCCATGAGCATCATTATCTTTCCATTTTCCTTCATATTTAAAATCATTTTCTACAACTAAAACTCCATAACCATTTCTATTATCATTAACAAATTCACCTTCATAAACCTCACCTTCCCAAATTAATTTGCCTTTACCATGATATTGACCTGCCTCAAAATTACCTTCATATTGCTCAATTACTTTTCCTTCATAGGTATATACGATTTTACCAAATCCCTCTGGAAACAAATTATGCCATGAATAATCTTGGTCGTTTACATCACTTCTGTTACTTGTTCTTGCTTCATATTCGGGAGATATAACACCGCCTTTGTAGGTTACCTTGATTTTTTCTACATCGTATTTATCACTTGCTTTCTCTTTTTTTCCAAAAATACCTTTAAACATTACCTTTCCTTTCTTCAATATGACGTCCTTTGGACGTTACTCCACAGTGACAGATTTGGCGAGATTCCGGGGCTGATCGACATCCGTGCCCTTCTCGAATGCTGTCAGATAGGCAAGGATCTGCACCGGCACTGTCAGCAGGAGCGGTGCGAGAAGTGGCTCGACATTAGGCACCGTGATGACCTGGTCGGCGAAATCTACCGCGCTGGCCGCGCGCTCCTCCGTAACGAGGATAATTCGCGCGCCGCGGGCACTCGCTTCCTGCAGATTGCTTGCCGCCTTGCCCATCACCTCATCGGCGGCAAGCAGCGCGATCACCGGCAGTCCGTCCTCAATCAGCGCAATCGGTCCGTGCTTCATCTCACCTGACGCAAACCCCTCGGCATGGATGTAACTGAGTTCCTTCAGCTTCAGCGCCCCTTCCATCGCCACCGGGAACAACACGTCACGCCCAAGATACAGCGCCGATCGTGCCGTACTCAGCGAGTGCGCGAGCGGTCGAATGTCGTCAAACAGACCAAGCGTCTTGCCGATCATTGAAGGAAGGCCCTGAATATGCGTATGTATTTCATCGCGGCGCTGAGCATCAATATGGCCCTTTGCCTCGGCCAGAGCGACGGCAAAACAGACCAGCGCCGTCAGCTGCGCTGTAAAGGCCTTGGTGCTGGCCACCCCGATCTCCGGCCCTGCACGCGTCGGCATGACGAGGGTGGCCTCGCGGGCAATCGTGCTTCCCGGCACATTTACCAGACCAATGGTGCGCAGCCCCGCCTCACCGGCATGACGCATCGCCATCAGCGTATCAAGGCTTTCGCCGGACTGCGAAATCGCGATGGCCGTGCTGAAAGCGCCGGTTACCGGCTTGCGATATCTGTATTCCGAGGCGATTTCGCAGGATACCGGCACCCGCGCCAGCGCCTCAATCCAATAGCGGGCCACCATGGCCGCATAATGGCTGGTGCCAGCTGCCAGCATGACAATGCCGTCAATCGCCTGCAAATCGTCACGCGAAAGCGGCGTCGACAGCGTTCCATCCGGCCCCGTCATTGCGGCCAGCGTGTGCGCAATAGCGTCCGGCTGTTCATGGATTTCCTTTTCCATGAAGTGCCTGTATCCGCCCTTGTCAACCATACCCTGGCTGGCGGCGACGATCACAGCCTCACGGTTGACCGGCACACCCGCAGCGTCAAAAACCTGCACCGAGTCCGGCGTGATGATGGCGAAATCATTATCCTTCAGATAGATCACATTGCGGGTGAGATGCGCCAGAGCGACAGCATCGGATCCGACAAAACTGGCACCATCCCCAAGACCAACCGCCAACGGCGACGCATTCCTTGCCACAATCATCATATCGGGATGGTCGACATGCATGGCCGCAAGGCCAAAGGTGCCTTCGATGCGTGAGATCACGCTGGCACCTGCCTCCGCCGGGGACATGCCCTTGTCAAAAGCCGCAAGGAACAGATGTGCAAGCACCTCGGAGTCGGTCTCGCTGGCGAATTCATGCCCGGCAGCGCAAAGCTCGTCGCGCAGCGCCATGTGATTTTCAATAATGCCGTTATGGACAATGGCAACCTTGTCGCCGGCAACATGCGGGTGGGCATTGCGCTCGGACACGCCGCCATGCGTTGCCCATCGTGTGTGACCGAGTCCCGATTGACCGGCCAGCGGGGTCTCGCGCATCGTGGCGGACAGCGCACTCAGTTTGCCAACCGCCCGGTTCATGGCGAACCCGTCATCTGTCTGCGTTACAATCCCGGATGAGTCATAGCCCCGGTATTCAAGCCGTTTCAGGGAATCCAGAAGCGTGTCCGCACAATCCTGAAGTCCAACAACACCAACGATACCGCACATGAGCAAGGCTCCGCTTATTCGGTCCAGACGTCAATCACCGTTCGTCGAACCACTGTCTCCACTAAGAATGGATCGCACAATAGCCACAGAGTGAGGCAGAAAAAAGCCTCTTTCTGCTTTACGTCCTCACCTGACCTTTTTCATTTCAAATCACAGTTCAGATTGCTGAATCACCGTCATTCCGGTTAAATGGCGTCATGGAATTCACAGCCATCATTCTTGCCGCCGGCAAGGGTACACGAATGCGATCATCGCTTCCCAAGCCACTCCACCGTGTCGGTGGGCACCCGATGCTGGGCTGGTCGATCGATGCGGCGCGCATGGCCGGCACCACCCGGACAATTGCGGTGCTTGCGCCGGACTCTGGCGAGATTCAGAAATGGCTGGACGATACCGCCATCGCGATTCAGGAAGAACAGCTTGGCACCGGCAACGCGGTCGCGGCGGCGCGTGACGCGGTCGGACAGGATGACGGCATTGCCATCGTGATGTTCGCGGACACACCACTTGTCAGGGCTGACAGTATTTCAGCCATTGTGGGCAAGGTGGCGGATGACGCCGCAATCGCCGTGGCGGCGTTCGAGCCCGCCGACCCGACAGGGTATGGCCGCCTTGTGCAGGGACGTGACGGTAGCATTGAAAGCATTGTCGAGCATCGCGAGGCCACTGACGCACAACAGCGAATCGGGCTGTGCAATGGCGGCATCATGGCCGCCAGGACACCGCTGCTGTTTGATCTGCTGGACCAGGTGACCAACGACAACGCCAAGGGTGAATATTACCTGACCGATATCGTAGCGCTGGCGTCCGCCGGCGGCCACCGGGTTGCGCATATGGTGATCGACGAGACAGAAATCCTCGGCGTCAATGACCGCGTGGATCTGGCGGCCGCAGAAGCGGCATTGCAATCGCGCCTCAGAACAACAGCGATGCAGGCGGGTGTGACAATGGTTGCCCCTGATACGGTTTTTATCGCCGCCGATGCCGTCATTGAACCGGATGTGATCATCGAACCCCATGTCGTGATTGGCGGCGGCTGCCATATCGGCGAAGGCAGTATCATCCGCGCCTTTTCCCATCTTGAGGGCACACATCTCGGGGCATGCTGTATCATCGGACCTTATGCAAGGCTGCGCCCCGGCACCGAGGCAGGCGACGGTGTAAAGGTCGGAAATTTCGTAGAGATCAAGAAGACAAAACTTGGCGCTGGCGCGAAGGCCAACCATTTGACCTATCTCGGTGATGCCACCATCGGTTCCAAAGCCAATATCGGCGCTGGCACGATCACATGTAATTATGACGGATTCGGCAAACACGAAACGCTGATCGGAGATGGTGCGTTTATCGGCTCGAATACCGCCCTCGTCGCGCCGGTGAAAATAGGCGCGCGCGCGATCATAGGTGCCGGCAGCACCATCACCCGCGATGTCGGTCCCGACAACATTGCCGTTGAACGGGCCCACACCTCCGAACGCGAGGGCGCAGCGGCGAAATTCCGTGAGACCCGCCAGAATAAAGTAACGCCTACCAAGACAAAGCCAAGGAGTTGACCCCCATGGAAGCGTCCGTTCTTGCCCAGCGATTGCTGGCCCTTCAAGGTGGCTCGATCATGGTGGTCGGCGATGTCATGCTGGACCGGTTCGTTGATGGCACGGTCAGCCGCCTGTCCCCTGAGGCACCTGTCCCGATTCTCGAAAAGGCACAAGACAGCATCATGCCGGGTGGCGCCGCCAATGTGGCGATCAACCTTGCCAGACTGGGATGTGACGTCCGATTGCTGTCGGTAACCGGCGGTGATGCCGCGGGCCTGCAGTTGGGCCAGATCCTTGGATCGAATCTGGCAATCGATTTCCATCAGGTTGTTGACAACACCCGCCCGACAACGACCAAGACACGTTTCCGCGCCGACAAACAGCAGGTACTTCGTGTCGATGAAGAGATCACGACACCCATCGACGATAGTACGGCGACGCAACTTGTCTCAAGCTTTGCCGACAGCCTGTCTGGCGTGGAGCTCGTGGTGCTTTCCGATTACGCCAAAGGGGCTGTGCCGCCAGGCGTCATCTCGCAGATCAAGACCCTGACAAGGAAGGCCGGGATTCCGCTTGTCACCGACCCCAAACTGGCCGATTTTTCGGTCTATGCCGGCGCGGACATGCTGACACCGAACCTGTCGGAGTTGAGAATTGCGGCGGCTCTTGCCGGAGATGATCTTGAAGATATCGCCGCGGGGGCCAGCAAACTGGCAAAATCTCATGAACTTGGTTCGATCCTTGTAACGCTGAGCGCGCGCGGCATGCTGCTTGCCCGTGCCGACGGAACGTGGGACCACGACCCTACAAGGGCGCGCGAGGTATTCGATGTCTCGGGGGCCGGCGATACCGTCATCGCGATGATTGCCGCCGCCATGGCCAGCGGGGTTACACAGGCCGAGGCGGTGCAACTGGCCAATATCGCGGCAGGTGTCGTGGTCGGCAAGGCCGGCACCGCGACCGTCAGCCCGGGCGAGATCATCGCCATGGCCGGCCCGGCCACGCCTGACCTTGATGTGGCGGGACTTGCGACAAAATGCGAGGCGTGGCGCGCAAAGGGTGAGCGGATCGGCTTTGCAAATGGCTGCTTCGACCTTCTTCATCCGGGGCATATGCACCTTCTGAAAATCGCCGCCACATCATGTGACAGGCTCATCGTCGGCCTGAACAGCGACGCGTCGGTCAAGCGGCTGAAGGGCGAGTCACGGCCAGTACAGGACGCCCGCCAGCGTGCCGCCGTGATGACCAGTCTTCCGCTGGTTGAAGGGGTAGCTGTTTTTGAGGAGGACACGCCGCTGGAACTCATTACAGCACTGCAGCCTGACATCATCTTCAAGGGCGGGGATTACCAGCCTGAAGATGTCGTCGGCGGCGATATCGTGGCCGCGCGGGGTGGAGAGGTGATTATCATCCCCACCCTCAGCAACCATTCAAGTTCAGCTCTGATTGACGAATAATTCGCACTAGCCCGCTTTGTCCTCACCAAACACGTCACGAGCATAATCGGCATTTATGTTGTCCTGAATCTGACGCTCAAATTCCCTGAGGCGTTTATAAACGCTCAAAAGTTCAATGATCGTTGGCCAGGCTCTCAACAAGTATTGCAGAGAACCGTCTACTCTTCCAAAAGCTCGGATTATCTGC
>CAJWDO010000128.1 GCA_913031555.1 uncultured Alphaproteobacteria bacterium
ACGCGCGCATTATAGAGCAGGACGTGCCGGTGCGGCAGTTCGCGGGGGAACGCTACTTTACGGTTGTCCGCGATGCGCCCGGGCGGGGCTGGTGGCTCCTCTCCCGGAGAGCCCGCGCACTCTTCTTGCGGTGGTCAAGTGACGGCCTCGAATTCTCAAACCGAAAGCTAGTACTCGAGGGCGATGCTGCGTGCAACGCTGCAGCACTACAGGTTCAGGGGATCGCGCTGGTTGCTTTGCGTGCAATAGCAGCGCGCAACCCTCTGGTAGCGACAAACGGGACCGCGTTTCGAGGCGACTGGACGCACGTACTGGTCGTGGGCGGCAAGAGCGGCGACGGATCGTTTGCCCCGCACCGCCGAGATGGGGTGCGGGGGGCCGTGGCGTTCGACCTCGACCCCAGCGGCGGTGTGCTCCGCGAGACATTTACAAAACCCCTTTTCCAAGGCAATGGGAATGGCTGCGTCGAGGGCCGCGGCGCGGCGGAGCCCGGCGCGGCGGCGGCCCCGCCGGCCGACGCGAGCGCGTATTCGATCGCGCGCATGGCGGCGGACGATGACGGTTCCTATCTGACGCCGCAGGTTCTGACAAATGTCACTCATGCGATGGACGTGATGCGCGAGGAAAGCTTCGGGCCGGTGGTTGGTATCATGAAGGTGCGTGATGATGATGAGGCTGTTGCGATGATGAATGACAGCCATTACGGTCTGACCGCCAGCCTGTGGACAGGCGATCTGGACCGCGCCGAGGCCGTTGGCAACCGGGTCGAGACCGGTACCGTGTTCCTGAACCGTGCCGATTATCTTGACCCCGGCCTGTGCTGGACCGGAGTGAAAGACACTGGCCGTGGCGGCGGGCTGTCGGTCATTGGCTATCACAATCTGACACGGCCAAAATCCTATCATCTGAAGAAAGTCATATCATGAACCTTTCCGGAAACTGGTCCTATCCGACGGCGATCCGTTTTGGCGCCGGCCGGATTTCTGAACTTGCCGAGGCCTGCGCACAGGTTGGTATCAGCCGCCCGTTGCTGGTCACTGACCGCGGGCTTGCCGGTCTGCCGATTACAGCGCGGGCGCTGGACTGTCTGGCCGCCGCCGGACTGGAACATGCGCTGTTTGCCGAGGTCGACCCGAACCCGAATGAGGTCAATCTTGCGGCCGGTATCGAAGCCTATAAGGCTGGTGGGCATGATGGGGTGATTGCTTTTGGCGGTGGCTCGGGTCTTGATCTTGGCAAGATGGTTGCCTTCATGGCCGGTCAGACACGGCCGGTCTGGGATTTTGAGGATATCGGTGACTGGTGGACCCGCGCCGACGCCGACGCCATTGCCCCGATCATCGCCGTGCCCACAACTGCCGGTACCGGGTCCGAGGTGGGACGGGCAAGCGTGATCACCAATTCAGCGACGCATGTAAAGAAGATCATCTTCCATCCGAAAGTGTTGCCCAGCATCGTGATTGCGGATCCTGAACTGACAGTCGGCATGCCGGACGTCATCACCGCTGGCACTGGCCTTGATGCCTTTGCGCATTGTGTCGAGGCGTTCAGCAGCCCGCATTACCATCCGATGTCACAGGGTATCGCGCTTGAAGGCATGCGCCTGGTGATAAACAATCTGCCGCGCGCCTATAAAACGCCGAATGATATCGAGGCACGCGCCCATATGATGAGTGCGGCGGCAATGGGTGCAACCGCCTTCCAGAAGGGACTTGGCGCTATCCATGCGATGAGCCATCCGGTAGGCGCGGTTTTCAACACACATCACGGCACTACCAATGCGGTATGCATGCCGGCGGTGCTGGCGCTGAACGCGCCCATGATCAGGGACCGTTTCGAGCGCGCCACCCCCTATCTGGGAATTGAAGGGGGGTTCGACGGATTTTGCGAATTTGTACAGGCTTTCAATGACAGCTTTGCCATTCCGCGCCGGCTTGGCGAGATGGGTGTGACGGGTGACCGCGTGGACGATCTGGTGGCGATGGCGCTAGAAGACCCGTCCTGCGGCGGCAATCCTGTGCCGCTGACAGCCGAAAATCTGCGGGCGCTGTTTGGGGCCATTATTTAGGGGGCCGGCTGGCAGGAGGGGTAATGAGGCGCAGGCTGGCAGCATTCTGGCCATTCTCGATCGAAGCCGGGGTGATCCGCGCCTATAGCAGCGCCCTTGGTCGACATGGTGCCACCCCACAGGGCGTGTTCTGGAATTCGGCGAAAAGCCAGAATGCCAGATTTGCCGCGCTGCTGGCGATGATCCGCGCGCACCGGTCGCAAGCCGATGCCGCCGATCACCCGCCGACCATTGCCGATATCGGCTGTGGCTATGGTGCCCTGTATGGCTATATGCGGCGGCGCGCCGAATATGCCGATTGGGGCTATTCCGGGCTTGATATCAACCCGGCGATGATCAGGTCCTGCCGCCAGCGGTTTCCCGATGGCGCGACAGGTTTCGAAATCGGTGCGAGGCCCGTGCGTCCGGTTGATTATGCGCTGTACTCCGGCACCTTCAACCTGTGCATGATCGACGATGCGGCGCGATGGCAGCGCTACATCCTGGACCAGCTGGCAGACTGCCGTCCATATTGTCGCCGTGGCATGGTCCTGAACCTGCTATGTCGGCGGCAGATGACCATCACCAACAATATCTTCTATGCCGACAGGGAGGCGATCCTTTACGAATTGCGCTGCCGGTTGGGTGATATCCATGTCACCGCCACGCCGGGTCTGAAACACGACACGACCGTGTTCATCCCGGTGTGATAACTTGCGGGCCGGCTGATCGCGACACCTCCGGATTGGATGTGCGTCGTCTGTCAGAATCGACATTCTTGTCAAACCGCCTCCCAGAGGTATGTTTACCCTGCATCCCTGAACACGAATGCAGGGTTTTGTGTGGATTTGTGTGCCGTTTTCGGGGGAGTGGTCCTTGCCAAGAATGCCCATCAAACCGGGTCGGGCGCCGCATCCCGGCAACCTGAATGCTATTGCAGGTGTCTTGCAGAAAGCCATGTACCTGCATAAACATGGGGACATTGCGGCGGCAGCCCGAGGTTATCAACAGATCCTCAGCCTCGCGCCGAATCGCTTTGACGCCACCCATCTGCTGGCGGTCGTGACGGCACAGCTTGGCAATCGTGACAGGGCGCGTGATCTTTTCGCCAGCGCGCTGGCCCTTCATCCCGGACATGCCGAGGTCCATTTCAACAAGGGAACCATGGAAAAGGCGGCTGGCAGGCTTGCCGCCGCTGTAGCCGATTTCGGGCGTGCGCTCGAGACAGCCCCGGATCACCTCGGTGCGTTGAACAATCGCTCGCTTACCCTGCTGGAGATGCAGTTGTTTGACGAGGCGCTGTCGGACAGTGACCGGCTGATAGACCTTGTGTCCGGTAATCCAGCCGTCTGGAACAACCGGGCCATATTGTTTCATGACATGATGAGGCTTGATGAATCTCTGGCATGTTTCACCAAGGCAATCAGGCTGAAGCCGGACTATGTCGAGGCGCTGAACAACCGTGGCAATGTGCTGAAGGATTTGCACCGGTTTGACGAGGCTGTTGCCGATTACGACAGCGCCATCACCATCGACGCGGATTTTCCCGGGGCGCATTTCAACAAAAGTATCGCGCTGCTGCTTGGTGATTATGAGACCGGCGGGCGCTTGTGGGAATGGCGATGGGACCAGGTCAGGCTCACCTCACCAAAGCGGAATTTTAAACAGCCTTTGTGGCTTTGGCGACAGCGATATAGCCGGCAAGACAATCCTCCTTCACAGCGAGCAGGGGCTTGGCGACACCATCCAGTTCATTCGATATGCGCCCATGGTGTCCGATCTTGGTGCCAGAATTGTGGTCGAGGCTCCGGTGTCCCTGCATCCCCTTCTTGTGGCGCTCCCGGGCATAGACCGGCTTGTTGGCAAGGACGAAACGCTTCCGCCTTTTGATCTTCATTGTCCATTGATGAGCCTGCCGCTGGCCTTCCGGACGACAGTCGAGACAATTCCGGCATCGACGCCATATCTCACCATATCGCCTGACCTTGTTCATCGCTGGTCCAAACGTCTTGGCACATCCGCAAAGCCGCGGGTGGCATTTGCCTGGCGTGGCAATCCGAACAATTCGAATGACCATAATCGCAGCGCGCGGCTTGCCGACATAGCGCAGTATCTTTCACCACAGTTCGACTGGCTCTGCCTGCATCATGATCTCACCGATCCTGAGATGGAGCTTGCCGGATCCATCGACCATCTCAAGACACCTCTGGATGGTGATACCGGGATTGAAGATGCAGCCGCGCTCTGTGCGATCTCCGATCTGGTTGTCACGGTTGATACCAGCTTTGTGCATATCGCCGGCGCCCTTGCAAAGACAAGCCTCGCGATGCTGCTGTTCACGCCCGATCATCGGTGGATGATGGAACGAAGTGATTCGCCCTGGTATCCCGCGATGACCCTGTTCAGGCAGAATCAAAGTCGTGACTGGGGCCGGGTGATGCAGGATGTTGCCGCGGAACTTCGCAGGCGGTTTGACGCGTAGGCACGCGTGGACATGATGTCTTTCAGAGTGGTGGGCATCCAGTTGTGAGCGAAATCGGGATCATGCCAGCGACACCAATTCCGTGCACGCTTCAGACTGAAATCACGATCTGATTTTTTCAAGGTTTCAGCCAATATTTGACTATTCACTTCTCCACTGGGCGGCTTTTTTTACAGCGGCTTTTCTTCTCACCCTGTCTCCCGGTCCTGACATTGCCTTCATTCTTGGACAAACGGTCAAAGGAGGCCGAAAGTCCGGCTTTGCCGCAATGTTTGGTATTTGGGGCGGAACCATTGGCCACATCATTTTGGCGGTTGTCGGTCTGTCGGCAATCCTCTCGGCTTCAGCGACGGCCTTTGCCATGGTCAAATGGGTTGGTGTTGCCTATCTCGTCTGGCTGGGATTGGTCGCGCTCAGGTCCAGAGGCGGTTCTTTCATTTCGGAAACGGTGCAGGTAGACACGTCATCGAGCCGTATATTCTGGCAGGGCGCTCTTATAGCGCTTCTCAATCCCAAGGTTGCCATTTTCTTTCTTGCGTTTCTGCCACAATTTGTAGTGCCCGATGCCGGGCCAACCTGGGCGCAGGTGTGTCTCCATGGATTTCTTCTGATTTGCGTGTCTGCCTTTGTCGAGCCTCCTCTTGTTCTCGTCGGGGAAAGACTGACAGCAAGACTCCGGAACAATCCGCGTCTCGGCCAGTGGATTGACCGAAGCGTTGGTGTTCTCTTCATCGCCTTGGGGATGAGACTGGCCCTCGAGACACGGTAAGCCTGAAAACTGTGAGCCTGAATTAAAGTGAAAATGGCGCGCTCGGGAAGCTGCGTTACCTATGCCCTGCGTCCACCCTTGTTGGGTCCCATGAACGACAAATACGACCCCCGGTGGGTTCGACGAACAGCGGTTTCAAAAAGGGTGACTAAAGGGGGCTTTGGTTGTTGTT
>CAJWDO010000129.1 GCA_913031555.1 uncultured Alphaproteobacteria bacterium
TTCGCGATGCCGCCGGCAGCCGTCTTGCCAAGAGGCATGATGCGGAAAGTATCAAGCAGCTACGCGATGCGGGGCAAAGCGCCGACGACATTGTCATGTCCCTGCCGCCAGTGCCGGAATCATTGCCTTTCAGTATCGATTTTTGAAATTTAACTACATGTTTTTCAGTATCATTTTTGGATTGTTGCTGACTGGCATTTTCTTGACGAAATGCCTGTGAGCGGGGGTTGACGGGCTGAATCTGCGGGCGCATATACCGCTCGTACGGCGCATGCGTTGTACGTTTCCTCCCTAAACTCGGCCGTGAGATTTCTCACGGCCTTTTTTTATCCGCCGGCCACCGGATCAACAGCCGGAGCCGCAATTTGGGTGCCTGTCGCCTCGCAATACGGGGTGCGACGTGTCGTTCCTTGCCAAGCCCGAAGCGCGGGGCGTAGCATGTTGAAGAATTCAGGGGAGGAGATCATCATGCCGCTGACGGATGCCGCGCCGGTTACAAAGCCGGACAAGCTGATCGATCCATATGGCCGCACTGTCGACTATCTTCGCGTGTCGGTAACCGATCGCTGCGATTTCCGCTGTGTCTATTGCATGGCCGAGGAAATGACTTTCCTGCCGAAGGCGGAGCTGCTGACCCTTGAGGAGCTTGAAGTCATGTGCCGGCGGTTCATGGCGGCAGGCGTCCGCAAAATCCGTCTTACCGGTGGTGAACCGCTTGTCAGGCGCAACATCATGCAGCTGATCCGCGCTCTTGGCGCCGAAGTAAAAGCTGGTGAGCTTGACGAGCTGACAATCACCACGAACGGCAGCCAGCTCGTCAAAATGGCGGATGATCTTGTTGATGCCGGCGTGCGGCGGATCAACATCTCGCTCGACACGCTCGACACGGACAAGTTCCGGCAGATCACGCGCTGGGGCGACCTTGACAAGGTCCTTGCCGGGCTTCGCGCAGCGCAGTCGGCTGGTCTTGACGTGAAGATCAATGCCGTTGCCCTGAAGGGCGGCAATGATACCGAGCTTGGCGACATGCTGGCATGGTGCGGCGATGAAGGGTTCGATATGACCATTATCGAGGTCATGCCGATGGGCGATATCGGCACCGAGAACAGGCTTGACCAATATCTGCCACTGTCACGCGTCCGCGCTGACCTGTCGAAGCGCTTCACATTGACCGACATTCCGTTCCGCACCGGCGGCCCGGCCCGCTATGTCAAGGTCGAGGAGACCGGCCGCAAGCTTGGCTTCATCACGCCACTGACGCACAATTTCTGTGAAAGCTGCAACCGGGTGCGGGTGACCTGTACAGGCCAGCTCTATATGTGTCTTGGTCAGGATGACAATGCGGACCTGCGGCGCGCCCTTCGTGATGGTGGTGAGCCGGCGCTCGACGCGGCGATTGCCGAAGCCATAGGACGCAAGCCAAAGGGGCATGATTTCATCATCGACAGGCGTCACAGCGACCCAGCCGTCAGCCGGCATATGAATGTGACAGGCGGTTGACGCCTCGGCATTCCATCGCACCGGTCGAAAGCAGACTTGTGATCATCAGATAACGGCCTCGGTCTGCCGGCGCTGCGCCAGCCCCAGCCAGACAAGTGCAATCGCAAGTATCGTGACCGGCACAAGCGCCGCCAGACTGACGGCATCCCATCCAAGCTGACTATGGATCACGCCTGCCGACAGAGAGGCGATTGCCACCGTTGTCATCGTCGCCAAGTCGGCAAAGCCCTGGACGCGGCCACGCTCTTCGGGTTCGGCCACTCTTGCGACCAGCGAGGTGCCGCCAACATACAGGAAATTCCAGCCAAGCCCGAGCGTGACCAGCGCCATCCAATAAGGCCAGAACCCGATGGCACCAAACGCCAGATAGATGGTCAAGGCGTAGAAGAAAACACCCGCCCACAGCACGCGAAGTGCGCCGATTCTGGCGATGATCGAACCGCTGAAGAAGGATGGCAGGAACATCGCCACCACATGCCACTGTATGATCGTGGCATTCGCCGAAGTGCCCAGCCCGGCAACATTGACAACCTGCAACGGTGTCGCCGTCATCAGATAACTCATCAGGGCATATCCAAGCGCGCAGCAGATCACCCCGACGACGAAAACCGGCATGCGGAAGAAAGCACCAATGGGACGCCCACCAGAGGCGGTTCTTTTTGGAATTTCGATCTTCAGCCCTGCCAGCGCGATGATCGAGACCAGCTGGACAATCGCGACGGTGAAGAAGCAACCCGCATAGAGAATAGTGGGAACAAGATCCACCGTGCGCCGAGCGATTTCAGGCCCGAGGAACGCCGCCGCCAGACCGCCGGCAAGAACATAGGCAATCGCCTTTGGCCGCCGATCCGCGGGAACGCCGTCCGCGGCGGCATAGCGATAATAGCTGGCAATCCCCATCGCCATGCCAAGCCCCATGCTGGCACCGCAGAACATCAGGAAATTCGCGGTGACCACAGCGATGCCAAGGCAGGTTGTTGAAAGACTGCTGATCAAAACACCGACAATCAGCACCGGCCGCCGGCCATATCGTGACATCAGCAGCGAGGCCGGCAGCGTGACCATCATCGAAGTCAGGAACTGTAGTGACAGAGGCAACGTCGCCAGCCACGCAACAGGCGCCAACAGCACCCCGACAAGCGCCGTGTTGATGATGTTCACATTCATCGAGGTCATCGAAAGCGCCTGCGCGATGGCAAGCCGAATGACATTGCGCTTGTGTGTTGCGCCGTTCATCAAACGGCCGACCCGGCTTTCGCCATCGCGGATGCCAAGTCAATGAAGAAGGAATGAATGTTCAAGGGCGCACCGGTCAGCCTTCACCGGATGGCAGCTTGCGGCCAAACAGCTCAAGCCTGTGGTCGACAAGCTCATAGCCCATCTCGCGGGCGACCTGCTCTTTCAACGCCTCAAGCTCGGCGTGATAGAATTCGATCACCTCGCCGGTTTCCACATCGACAAGATGCTCGTGATGTTCGCCCGATTCTTCATAGCGCGCCCGGCCATCACCGAATTCAAGCCGGTCGATAACGCCGGCCTCTTCAAGAAGCTTGACGGTCCGGTAGACGGTGGCGATCGAAATCGTGCTGTCCTCGTCGACGGCGCGGCGATAGAGCTCATCAACATCAGGGTGGTCCTCGGAATCACCGATGACTCCGACAATGACCTGACGTTGACTTGTCATGCGAATGCCGCGGCTGAGGCATTTTTCCAGAAGGTCAAGGGACATGGCTGTTCCGTCGTGACCGGCAGGGGCGATGCCGGCCGGGAGATTGCGATGTCATTATTTTGCCCGTTAACGGTCCAAACTGCAACCTTGTGACTGCAAGCCTGTGATCGCATGAGGCCGCCATCCAGATACCGCGCGAGTTTGATTGACCTTGCTTTGCATTGCCATGCAGGATGCCGCGATGGAAATTGCAAAGACACGGCAACCGAATCATTCCCTTGGCGCGCTGCAGCTCTGCGCCGGCATGCTGATCATCCCTTTCCTGGACGTTTTCGCCAAGCTTTTGGGTGTCACGCATGGCCCGTTCGAGATCACCTTCTGGCGCTTTTTCATGCAAACCGTCCTTATGCTGCCCTTCATCATGGTGCTGCGCCTGTGGAGTGTTCCGGCAGGCACACTGATCCCGCAGGCGGTGCGCGGGCTGTTGCTGGCGATGGCTACGGTGTTTTTCTTTGCCGCGCTTCAGCATCTGCCGATGGCTGAGGCGATCGCCATCTTCTTTGCGCAGCCGCTGATCCTGACATTGCTGTCGGTGGTGCTGCTTGGCGAGAAGCTGCGGGCCCGGCGCATCAGCGCCATTCTTTTCGGTCTTGCCGGCACGATCATCATCGTTCAGCCAAGCGTACTGGTGTTTGGCTGGGCGGCAGTACTGCCACTTGGCTCGGCAGTGTCAATGGCGCTCTACATGGTGCTGACGCGGCGGCTGGCCGACGATGTCAATCCGTATCAGATGCAGTTTCTTGGCAGCGTCGCTGCAATGGCGGCACTTGGCGCGGTGGTGCTTGTCGGCAGCATGCTGTCTATCCCGAGCGCCAGCATGTCCGTGCTGACCTTGCAGGAAACGGGATGGGTGATTGGCATGGGAATCGCGGCAACGCTCGGCCATGCCTTCATAGTGCTGGCGGCAGGCAAGGCACCAACCAATTTGCTGGCACCATTTCAATATGTCGAGATCATCGGCGCGACGATACTTGGCTATCTTGTCTTTGGTGACATTCCCGCCAACAGCACCATTCTAGGCGTCAGCATCATCATCGCCAGTGGCCTGTATCTGTTCCACCGCGAACGCGTTGCCGCACGAAAGCAGGCGGTGGGCGGATAGATTTCAGCCGCGAGATTGCTTGCGGTAGTGATGCATCGCCGAAATTGGGATCGAGACCACATAGGCTACCGCAAGCACCATATATGTAATCCAAGGCTGCATGAAGATGCCGGCAATCAGGATCGAGCCTCCTGCCATGACAGGCAGAACGGTTCCCACCGGCAGTTTCACCCTTTTGCCGGCAAAAGTCGGCAGGGAGGAGACGGCCAGCCCACCAATCAGCACCAGCCAGCCGCTGACATAGGCGGCCTCGCGCGCCCAGGCGATTCCGAACTCCAGATCGACGGCAATTGGCACCAGCACCAGAAATCCCGCGGCGGGCGCCGGCACACCGGTGAAATAATCCTTTGAATGTTCAGACGGATCGCGAAGTTCCGAATCAAAGCGCGCCAGCCGCAATGCAATTGACACCGCGTAAAACATCGTCGCCCACCAGGCAAGATTGCCCGAATCCTGCAACGCCCACAGATACAGGCACAATGCCGGCACAACGCCGAAAACCACCAGATCGCTGAGGCTGTCGAGCGCCGCCCCAAAGGCCGAGCTTGTCTTGAACCGGCGCGCCGTCCGCCCGTCAAGCGCGTCGAATACCGAGGCAAGGGCAATCAGTCCGATCACCGCCGCCCACCGCCCATCGAGCGCGAAGCGCAACGACGAGCCCTCGACCTCATCCGCGAGACGTACGGGGCCTATGTCAATAATTCGACCATCTCGCACCACTTCTTCGTGCGGCTCGCGCCGGCAGCCCTGCAGCACGAGCTGTCCAAGTTCGTGTGGAACGACAACGCGCTGCGCGCCGTCCGTGCCCAATTTCCGGCGGGGGCCTTCGTCGTCCCCGACGTCTACCACGAGATCTACGTGATGCGACCGGAAATCGACTTCCTGGACGCGGACAAAAAACACTTCGACGGGCCAAAGGTCCCGGGTCTGACGACGCTCCGGTCCCTGATCTACCTCGAAGGCCCGCGGGCGCGCTTCGTGGCCGAAACGAGCGCGCGCAATTACACCACCGACGAAGGCAGCACGATCATCCTAGATTTCTACCGAGAACTCCATCACGTCAAGGTCAACGACACCGCGCCGCGAGTCATCATAAAAGCCGCCATCCA
>CAJWDO010000130.1 GCA_913031555.1 uncultured Alphaproteobacteria bacterium
GGCGGGCCAAGCTGGTCAGCGCCAATTCCCAGAAGACGATAGCGCCGGTTCCCGCCGACCTCACGCGCCAGCAGGTCACGGCCCACCGCGAACAGGATATGCGCCTTGTCGGTGCGCTCGCCGAGTGTCTGGCTTCGCGTCAGCAGGCTGTGATCCGGGCGTTTCAGTTTCGGGGTACCCCGCCCGCCGGCAAGCCCCTGCGCCTTCATCCGCGCCGACACCTTGAGGCACAGCATCTCAAGTTCGGCCTCGAGTTCGGCCTGTGTTGACAGGTCGGTGATGAAGGTGGTTTCGCTGGAAATGCTCTTCGCCTCGCGATCTGGCGTCACCGGACGCGGGTCGATGCCGGCGGCAAGGTCGCGGATGGTTGGCGCGCCGCGACCAAGGATGGCGGTCAGGCTCCGTGGGCTGGCCGCGACCAGGTCGCCACAGCTTGTGATGCCGGCCTTTGCCAGCCGCGCCACCGCCGCCTTGCCAAGTCCGAACAGAACCGAGGCAGGCTGGGGCGCAAGCCAGGCTGCCGCACTCGCCATATCGATGGCGAAGAACCCGTCCGGCTTGTCGCGGTCGGAGGCCATTTTTGCCAGTGATTTGGTGCCGCTGAGGCCGATCGAGACAGTGATGCCGACCTCCTCGCGAATGGCGCGCTGCAGCCGCACAAGCGATTCCGCCGGTGTGCATCCATGAAGGGCCTCGGTGCCGGCAAGATCGAGGAACGCCTCGTCGATCGACAGCGGCTGTACCAGCGGTGTCAGCGCCAGCATGCGGGCGCGGATTTCACGGCTGACACTGACATAATCATCCATCCGCGGGCGGATCACCACCGCGTCGGGACAGCGCTTCAGCGCCTGCCATGTCGGCATCGCCGACCGCACGCCGAACCGTCTGGCGATATAGCAGGCTGCGGCGACCACGCCGCGTTCCCGCCCACCGACAATCACCGGCCGGTCGCGGATGTCCGGATTGTCGCGTTTTTCAACCGCAGCGTAGAAAGCGTCGCAATCGACATGCGCGATGGCAAGACCGAACAGTTCACGCCCACTGCGGATGTCGGTGGAATGGCAGGAGGGGCAGGCGACCGGCGCCGCCGCGCCGCCTACATGGCCGCTGCGAAGGCAGGACCGGCACAACATCTGGAAGGCACCGTCTTTCATTGCCTGCTCCGGTTCCGCCTCTCGAGGTCGGCATTGGCGGGATCGAGACCGGCCGGGCCGGACGATCCGGGTTGGTATTGTGACCATCGTTCGGCGCCGCCTTTGATCAATCAGGAAACGGCAGGCCGCGCGCCGGTGCAACAAAATTGTAATAGTGGTGAAACCAATCTGTAACCATGAAAGCGTAAGCGGATCATGAAACAGTGCTGTTCGCGAGGGCCATCACATGAGTAACCGGCAGGTCAGGCAATCAAATCGTTACATTAATGATTTGCGACGAGTTGATTATCAGCATGGCGAGGTGAAGAAACTGTTCTCCGGCCTGCTTCCATTCGTTCTGGCGGCGTTGTTTCTGTGTTTTGTCGGCATCTATGGAAGCCTGGTTCTGAACGCCGCAAACGAAAACATGGTCATGCTCGTGGCGGCTGCGACGATCGGTGGCTATATGGCGCTGAACATTGGCGCCAATGACGTTGCCAACAATATGGGTCCGGCCGTCGGCGGGCGTGTACTGACGGTTCTCGGGGCCGTGGCCATTGCGGCCGTATGTGAAAGCGCCGGTGCCATCCTTGCGGGTGGCGATGTCGTGCAGACGGTGGCCAAGGGAATCATCCAGCCCGGGGACGGCGTCACCCCGAACGAATTTCGCAACCTGATGCTGAGTGCGCTGTTTGCGGCCGCATTGTGGATCAATCTGGCGACATATCTGAACGCGCCGGTATCGACAACCCATTCGATCGTCGGCGGCGTGATGGGGGCCGGCATCGCGGCTGCCGGCTTTGGCCTTGTGAACTGGGTCACCATGTCGAAAATCGCCGCAAGCTGGGTAATTTCGCCGGTATTCGGCGGCTGTGTCGCCGCCGCACTGCTGTTCTTCATTCATGCCAGGATCATGAATGTGGAAGACCGGAAATCGGCCGCCAGGACATGGGTGCCGGTGCTGATCGGATTGATGGCCAGCGCCTTCGCCGCCTACATGGCGACAAAGGGTCTGAAGAAGATATGGAGACCGTCGGCGATTGAGATCATCATCTACTCCGCCGGCACCTTCGTGGCCTTCTGGCTCATGTCGATCCCCTATATCGCGAAGCGGGCCGCCGCCGGCGACTCCCGGAAGAAATCGATCAACGCGCTGTTCAATCTGCCGCTGATCATCGGGGTGGCCCTTCTCAGCTTTGCCCATGGGGCGAATGATGTTGCCAATGCGGTGGGCCCGCTGGCGGCAATTGTCTCGACCTTCGAATCCGAATCCATCGAGGCAAAGGTCGTCATCCCGCTCTGGGTGATGATGATCGGGGCCATCGGTCTGGCCCTGGGTCTGCTGCTGTTCGGGCCAAAGCTGATCAACACTGTCGGCGAGAAAATCACCAAGCTGAACGCGCCGCGTGCCTATTGTGTGGCGTTGGCGTCAGCCATCACGGTGCTGATCGCGACCACATTGGGATTGCCGGTCAGCTCCACGCATATCGCGATCGGCGCGATTTTCGGGATCGGATTTCTTCGCGAGTTTGTGGAAAATCCGTCCAAAAAACGCCTCAAGCCGGGCCACAGGATCAACAGCACCGCGCTTGAAGCCTTTCAGAACGTCAATATTCGGTTGCGGCGCAAATTGGTGCGGCGGCGCTTTGTCCTGTCAATCGGGGCCGCCTGGATTATCACCGTTCCGGCTTCGGCTGTCCTTGCGGCGCTGATTTTCTATCTTTTGCAATTCCTAGTATCAGCGGCTTGATCGCGGTGAAGGCCCCTATCACCTGCTGGAAGTCCTCACGGTCGGTAACCTTGGGGGCATCCTCAAGCAGCGCCCAATGGCGGTCGCGCTTGTCCTGTTCGGGCCATTCCTCCATCTGGTTCGTGACAAGCATGGGAAAATAGGTAACGGCGACCTGGGAAATCCCCGCCGGGTCACTCTTGGTTATGGCCATGGTCATGGGTACATCCTGAAGGATCTCGCCCTCCACACCGGCTTCCTGAAACGCCTCGCGCGAGGCCCCGTCGATCAGGCTCTCGCCGGATACAACGTCGCCTTTCGGGAGGATCCACCGGCCCCGCCTTTGCGATGTAACGAACATGACCGCGATGCGCTCGCCATTTATGTCAAACGGGATTACACCGACCTTGTGATCCATCATGCCACCTTTCTGGATGCGCGCTGCGCATAAATGATACATGATAACCTACGCAACGGAGAAATCCAGATCCAACATATCAGTGGCCTTTTGGCCAGACATCCGTGCCCGCGAGGATATGTGAAAGAGTGATGATGCAAGGGGAACCGACAGAGGGCGCCTTCAAGATAGATCTGAAGGATCTTGACATGACGCTCGTGCGCCTTGGCAGGCTGGCTAGCCGCCAGCTCAATGCCTGCCTTCGTGCCATGTCGGATTTCCAGGCGAATCGGGTCGACATGCTGATCGAACGCGACATCGAACTCGACGAGCTGGAAATTCAGATCAATGAAATGGTGCTGAGCATCATCACCATGCGGGCGCCGCGCGCCGATGATCTGCGCCGCGTTTTGGCGGCGGCGAAAGCCGCGCAGAGTCTTGAGCGGATCGGCGACTATGCCCGCAACACGGCCAATCGCACCAAAGCCATCATGGCTGGCGATCCGGACAATCTTCCCTGGGACCAGCTGATCGAGATCGGCACGATGGTGGCGTCAATGATCGATGATGTTCTGGTCGCATACGAGATGGGGGAACTGGAGGCCGCGCAGGCAATCCGCAATTCCGACGTTCATGTCGACAAGCTTCACACGGCGTTTTTCGAGAGCGTCATTGCCGAGATGGAAGCCGGCAATCTGGCGCCGCTGGTCGGGGCGCATCTTCTGTTTATCGGCAAGAATCTGGAGCGGATCGGTGACTTCACCACCAGCCTTGCCGAACAGGTTCTGTTCATCGAGACAGGCGAGACGATCGAGCCGAACCGGCCAAAGGCCGACCGGACAAGCTGGATGATCGACGAGGCGTGACAGGATGGTCCGCCGCGCGCTAGCCTGTCGGACAACCCGGATCCAAACACGTCAGGAGGCTGCAATGAGTGATGGTGACATGTTGGCCCGAAGAGCGGGTGAAACGACGAATGACGCGCCTGTGCTGGCCGATTGTGATGATGACGGCATTCTGCGCCTGACGCTGAACGCCCCGAAATCGCGCAACGCCCTGTCCGAAGCCATGATGGCGGCGCTGGCCACAGCACTTGATGATGCCGCCGGCAATGATGCTGTGCGGGTGATCGTGATCGCGGCGAACGGCCCGGTGTTCTGTGCCGGCCACAATCTGAAGGAAATGACAGCGGCCCGCAGCGCGCCGGAGAACGCCACTGACCGTGGCCGCGACTATTTCACCCGCGTGCTGAATCAATGTTCGTCCCTGATGGCGTCGATTCCGGCACATCCGAAACCTGTCATTGCCGAGGTGACCGGCACCGCCACTGCCGCCGGCTGCCAGCTTGTCGCCAGCTGCGATCTTGCCATCGCCGCCGAAGCCGCGCAGTTCGCCACGCCGGGGGTTCATATCGGCCTGTTCTGTTCCACCCCGATGGTGGCGCTGTCGCGCAAGGTGGCGGCCAAACACGCCATGGAGATGCTGTTGACAGGCGATCCCTGCCCGGCGCCGCGCGCGGCGGAAATCGGGCTGATCAACCGCGCGGTTCCGGACGAGGAGCTGTCGCAAACAGTCATGGAAATGGCGCGGCGCATCGCGTCGAAATCGACCGCCACCGTCGCCTTTGGCAAGCCGGCCTTCTATCGCCAGGCCGAAAGGCCGCTGGTCGAGGCCTATGAATATGCGGCAGCGGTGATGGTCGACAACATGCTGGCGAATGACGCTGCCGAAGGCATCGCCGCCTTCATCGAGAAACGCCCGCCGCGCTGGACCGACAGTTGACCTTGATCTGACGAGAGGAAGGACCGCCGCATGCCGCTTCCCGCCATTATGGAAGGCCGGCTTCGCCTGCCGCTTGTCGCCGCACCGATGTTTCTGGCTTCCGGGCCGGAGCTTGTCCTGGCTTGTTGCCGGGCCGGCATTATCGGCAGTTTTCCGGCGAAGAACCAGCGGACGCTGGAAGGTCTTGATGGCTGGCTGCAGACCATCCGTGACGGGCTTGCCTCGAATGCCGCCGCCGCAGGCAATCCGATGCCCCCTTTCGCGGTCAATTTGATCGTCCACCGCACAAATGAAACGCTGCAGGAGGAACTGGCGCTGTGTGTCAGGCACCAGGTGCCGCTCGAGGGGTGCAACATGTACACGCTCGCGAGGCGCTTCA
>CAJWDO010000131.1 GCA_913031555.1 uncultured Alphaproteobacteria bacterium
CCCCTTCACATCGGTGCCAACCTGCCCGACAAACAGGATCATCGGCGCCGAATCCTGCATCGCGGTATGGACTCCGACGGTGGCATTGGTGGCGCCGGGCCC
Source organism: uncultured Alphaproteobacteria bacterium (assembly GCA_913031555.1). Lineage (GTDB taxonomy): Bacteria > Pseudomonadota > Alphaproteobacteria > Puniceispirillales > Puniceispirillaceae > UBA8309. The sequence continues at coordinate 103 of CAJWDO010000131.1, forward strand.
GCGCGTGACAAAACACAGGCCCGGTGTGCCGGTCAGCTTGCCCCACGCCGCCGCCATATAGGCAGCGCCGCCTTCCTGGCGACAGAGGATGAGATCGAAGATGCTGGCGTGGTCGACCATTGCATCGAGGACGGCAAGATAGGATTCGCCCGGAACACCGAAACCACGCGTCGCGCCAAGGTTGACAAGGCTGTCCATCAACAGCTGGCCACCCGTTCTGTGCCGTGCCTGCGTCACCTGCCCGCCCTCCTGTCGCGACGTAATCTAGATCGCCAGCACCTTGGCAACAGCGGCGGCGAACGGCTCATGCCTTCCCCCGGACAGACCGGCAATATTGATCCGGCTGTCACCAACGACATACATCGCATGCTGATCGCGAAGCGCCTCGACACTGTCCTTGTCGAGGCCAAGCCGCGAGAACATCCCGCGATGTGCCGCGATGAAATCGAACCTGTCGGTATTGCACTGCCGGCGAAGCTCATCAGCCAGGCTCTGGCGGATCGACAGCATGGTGTCGCGCATCTCGCCAAGCTCGGTCTCCCACTCGGCGCGAAGGTCCCTGTCACCAAGGATGATCGCCACCAGCGCCGCCCCATGATCAGGCGCGAAGGAATAGTTCAAGCGGTTGAGGACGGCGAGATTGCGGCTGACAACGTCGTGCTGTGCGGCGTTCTCGCAAATCGCCATGGCGCAGCCGACACGGTCACGATAGAGACCGAAATTCTTTGAACAGGATGCCGCAATCAGCATTTCCGGTACCCGCGCCGCCATTGCCCTGAGACCGGCCGCGTCGGCGTCGAGACCATCGCCAAATCCCTGATAGGCGATATCAACAAAGGGAATGGCCCCCCTTGCAAGTAGCAGGTCAGTCACAGCTTTCCACTGCGCGGCATCCAGATTGGCACCCGTGGGGTTGTGACAACAGCCATGAAGCATCACCACATCCTGAGGCTTTACATCCGCAAGATCATGCATCATGGCGTCGAAATCGACAGAGCTGGACGCGCCGTCAAAATAGCTGTAGCTGCGCATCGGCATACCCATATGCCTGGCGATGCCGATATGTGATGGCCAGGTCGGGTCACTCAGCCACAAGGTTGCCTCGCCATTGATCTTCTTGATTGCTTCATAGAGCTGGCGAATGGCACCGGTGCCACCGGGCGTCTGGATGGTGGCGACACGGTCGGCGGGCACGGCATCCCCAAGGACCAACTCCCGCATGCTGTCACGGAATGCCTCATCGCCACCAAGCCCCTTGTAGGTCTTGGTTGTCTGGCTTTCATGGAGAACCATTTCGGCCTTTTTCACCGCGCTCATGATCGGCGTGTTGCCGGCGGCGTCCTTGAAAACGCCAACCCCGAGGTCGATTTTGCCGCCGCGCGTGTCGGCGGCGAAGAGCTGGCCAAGGCCAAGGATGGGATCGGGGGGAACGGGCTGGAACTTCTCGAGCATGGGACGACCTTTCAGTGGCAAGATGCGCCGGTGATATCTGCGATCCTGTTTAGGGCATTTGGCGGGTTGCTGGCAAGCCCGTCGCCCGTTACGCGTCGCCCGTTATGCGCCGCCCTTCATGAGACGGATCACTGGCCGGATGGCAGATGTATGTCCGGTCAGCGTTTAATCTCGGGGATCAGACCGCGCGGCGCAAACCGCAACACCAGCAACAGCACCAGCCCCATCGTCAGCAGGCGCATATGCGCCGCACTTTCGATCAGATGCAGACGCAGCCAGTGGTCCGGCGCCATGCCGGATGTCAGCGCGCCCATCAGCCACAGGCCGATGGGTTCGGCCTCGATCCAGAAGAACCAGATGATGAAGCCGCCAAGAACAGCCCCCCAGTTGTTACCCGAACCGCCAATGATCACCATGACCCAGATCAGGAAGGTGAAGCGCAGCGGCTGATAGGTTGGCGGGTTGAACTGACCGTCAAGCGTTGTCAGCATGGCACCCGCAATACCGACAACAGCCGAGCCGAGAATGAATACCTGCAGATGCCGACTGGTGACATTCTTGCCCATCGCGGCGGCGGCGGTTTCATTGTCGCGTATGGCGCGCATCATCCGACCCCATGGCGAACGAAGCGCCACCTCGGACAGGTACAGAACCACAAGCAGGACAACCGAGAACAGCCCGGCATAGCATAGCTTTACGGTGAGCGAGGCAACCGTCTCGATGTTCGTGTCGAACCCGCTGGCCCAGGACTGGAAGGCGGGGGACTGCTTCAGCTCGATCTCATAGGGAACCGGACGCGGCAGACCGGTGACGTTCTTCACCCCACGGGTCAGCCATTCCTCGAATTTCAGGAAATAGATGATGATTTCGGAAATGCCGAGGGTGGCGATGGCAAGATAGTCCGAACGCAGACCAAGCGAAATCTTGCCAACCACCCATGCCGCCCCGGCCGCGAAAATGCCGCCGACAAGCCAGGAAAAAACGATTGGCAGTCCAAGCCCACCAAGGAAACCCGCCGTGGTGACGTCAACCGCCTCGATGGCCTCGACGGCCGGATCGATGATCGCCCGCATGATGATATAACCGACCAGCACCACAAGGCCCGTCAGCCAGTAGCGGCGACGCCCAAGACGCGCCGTCCGCCGCCAGATGGCGACGCCAGCGGCAACCGTCAGCAGCGCGGCGACAAGCCCGCCAAAGATACCGACGCCGCCAGCCTGCCAGGCGCCGGCCACAGGCGGCACCGACACCAGCATCGCGGCCAGACCACCAAGAGCGGCAAACCCCATCGTGCCGACATTGAACAGCCCGGCATAGCCCCACTGGATATTCACGCCAAGCGCCATGATGGCCGAGATGATGCACATGTTGAGAAGTGCCAGCGAGACATCCCAGCTCTGCACAAAACCGACCGTCACGAACAGCAGCGCCATCAGTGCGAACATCGACAGATTGCGGACCGACAGGCTCATAGCGATTTCCCACTGAAAATGCCGGTCGGTTTGACCAGCAGCACGATCACCAGGATGACGAACGACACGGCGAATTTGTAATCCGTCGACAGGAACTGGACCAGCGTATCGGGCGCCATGGAATCCGGCACCAGATAGGTCACAACCCGTTTATAGGCAAAGGTGACGAACAATTCGGAAAAGGCGATGACAAAGCCGCCGGCAATGGCGCCAATCGGATTGCCGACGCCGCCGACAATGGCCGCCGCAAAAATCGGCAGCAGAAGCTGGAGATACACAAAGGGTTTGAAGCTTTTGTCCAGCCCATAAAGCGTGCCGGCGATGGTCGCCAGCGCCGCCGTCATGATCCAGGCAATCATCACCACCCGATCCGGGTTGATCCCCGACAGCAGCGCCAGATCCTCATTATCCGAAAAGGCACGCATCGATTTGCCGGTCCGGGTCCGGTTCAGAAACCAGAACACCGCGGCTACGGTCACGACGGCGGTCACGACGGTCACCGCCTGGGTCGTCTTGATGGCAAGGCCCTCATTCAACCCGGTCATCTTCTTGAATTCGCGCGCCTTTATGATGAAGCGCTGGCCATCGGTAAATATCTGGTCACGGGGGCCAATGACGAACCGGATCAGCCCATTATAGACGAACATCACGCCGACCGAGACGATCAGATAAATCACGCCGGAGGCCTTCTGGCGGCGATAATAGCGATAAACGAGCCTGTCGGTGACAAGACACAGAATGATGGCGGCAAAAATACCAACAGGAAGTGCCAGCAGCGCCGTTGGCAGCGGACCAAAGCCGATGCCGGCACTCTGCAGCCCCCAGGTGGCGAGGATCACGAACATCGTGCCGATCGCCATGGTCTCGCCATGCGCGAAGTTGGAAAAACGCAGCACGGCATAGACAAGCGTCACGCCAAGCGCGCCAAGCGCCAACTGGCTGCCATAGGCAAGCCCCGGCACAACCACGAAATTCGCCAGGATCACGAGGGCGTTCAGCACATCACTCATCTCACCCTCCCAGAAACGCCCGCCGCACCTCGGGATCGGCCATCAGGGCCGCGCCGGTGTCGGTATAGGCATTGCGTCCCTGCACCAGCACATAACCGCGATCGGCGATGTTCAGTGCCTGCTTGGCATTCTGTTCAACCATCAGAATGGCGATCCCGGTCTGCGCCACTTCGATGATCCGGTCGAACAGCTCGTCCATGACAATCGGCGAAACACCGGCCGTCGGCTCGTCAAGCATCAGGATTTTTGGCCGGGTCATCAGGGCCCGGCCCACCGCCACCTGCTGACGTTGGCCGCCGGAAAGCTCACCCGCCGGCTGGGCGCGTTTTTCATGCAGGATCGGGAACAGATCAAACACCTGCTGCATTGTCCCGGCAATGTCGTCACGGCGGATGAAAGCCCCCATTTCAAGGTTTTCCTCGACCGTCATGCTGGTGAAGACATTATGTGTCTGCGGCACGAACCCCATGCCGCGCAGAACACGTTCCTGCGGTTTCAGGCGCGAGATATCCTCGCCTTCCAGCAATACCTGCCCTTCCCGCAATGCCAGCATGCCGAACATCGCCTTCATCGCGGTTGACTTGCCAGCGCCGTTCGGGCCAACCACCACAGCAATCTCGCCAGGTTCCACACCGATCGTGCATCCATGCAGAATATCGGCGCCGCCATAACCACAAACCATCTCCTCGCCAACCAGAAAGCTCATGATGCCGCCCCCCTGCGTGGCCGGTTCTTCAGACCGGTGCCAAGATAGGCCTCTATGACCTCGTCATTGGCACGCACATCTTCAGCCGTGCCGGTGGCAAGGACAGCGCCCTCGGCCATCACGATCACCGGATCGCACAGCCGCGAGATGAACTCCATATCATGCTCGATCATGCAGAAGGTGTAGCCACGTTCGCGGTTGAGCCGCAGGATCGCATCGCCGACGGTCCGCAACAGCGTCCTGTTGACGCCGGCACCAACCTCGTCAAGAAACACGATCTTGGCATCCACCATCATGGTACGGCCAAGTTCCAGCAGCTTTTTCTGGCCGCCCGAAAGATTGCCGGCCAGTTCATCTGCCACCTGACTGATCTGCAGAAAATCGATTACCTCATCGGCCTTGCGGCGAAGCCCGACCTCCTCAGCGCGAACCTTGCCCGGTCGCAGCCACGCATCAACAAGCCGTTCCCCGGATTGGCCACCGGGCACCAGCATCAAATTCTCGCGAACAGTGAGCGTCGAAAATTCATGGGCAATCTGGAACGTCCGCAACATGCCCCTTGCGAACAATTCATACGGCGGCAGGCCGGTAATGTCCTCGCCATCCAGCAGCACACGCCCAGTCGTCGGGGCATGGAGACCGGCAATCACATTGAAC
>CAJWDO010000132.1 GCA_913031555.1 uncultured Alphaproteobacteria bacterium
CCGTGTGCCGTTCCATATATTCCGACATGTCAAAGCGCATCAGCTTGATGCCAAGTGCCTCGGCAAGCTGGCGCGCTGCCTCGGTCTTGCCAACGCCTGTCGGCCCCGAAAACAGGTAATTGCCAACCGGCTTTTCCGGCTCACGCAACCCGGCACGGGCAAGCTTGATGGCCGAGGCCAGCGCCGTGATAGCTTCATCCTGACCGAAGACAAGACGTTTCATATCATCTTCCAGCGATGCCAGTGCCACCTTGTCGTCGCGGCTGACATGCTTTGGTGGGATCCGGGCCATGGTGGCGATCGTCGCCTCGATTTCCTTCTGACCGACGGTCGCCTTGCGACGCGATGGCGGCAGCAGGTTCTGCGCCGCGGCCGCCTCATCGATCACGTCGATGGCCTTGTCCGGCAGTTTGCGGTCATTGATGTAGCGGGCCGACAGATCGACCGCCGTTTTCAGCGCCGCACTGGTAAAGCGGATCTTGTGATGTTCTTCATAGCGGCTTTTCAGACCGGCCAGAATCTTGATCGTGTCAGCCACTGTCGGCTCCATCACGTCGATTTTCTGGAAGCGGCGCACAAGCGCGCGGTCCTTTTCAAAATACCCGCGATATTCCTTGTAGGTCGTCGACCCGATACAGCGGAGCGTGCCTTCCTGGAGCGCCGGCTTCAGCAGGTTGGACGCATCCATGGCACCGCCCGATGTCGCACCGGCACCGATCACCGTATGGATTTCATCGATGAACAGGATGGCGTTGTCATCATCCTGCACCGCCTTCACCACCGCCTTCAGACGTTCCTCGAAGTCACCGCGATAGCGTGTTCCAGCCAGCAACTGGCCCATATCAAGGGCATAGATGACCGCGTTGGACAGCACATCGGGCACCTCGCCATTATGGATACGAAGGGCCAGCCCCTCGGCGATGGCCGTCTTTCCAACGCCCGGGTCACCGACATAGAGCGGATTGTTCTTGGTCCGGCGGCACAGCACCTGAATGGTTCGGTCAACCTCACGTTCACGCCCAATCAGCGGATCGATACGTCCTGCCGATGCCTTTAAGATGAGATCGACCGCATACAGGCTGAGCGGATCCTGACCTCCGGTCTCACCACCTTCAGACTCTTTTGATTCCTGAGTGTCGCGGTCACCATTGGTCTCGGCGCCATGGCTGATATAGGTGACAGCATCCAGACGCGTCATGTTCATCGATTTCAGGAACCACACAGCGTGGCTCTCGCGCTCGGAGAAGATCGCCACCAGAACATTGGCACCGGTCGCCACCTCACGCCCGGATGACTGGGTATGGATGATGGCGCGCTGGATAACGCGCTGGAAACTGGCGGTTGGTTGCACATCGGCCTGGCCGCTCGCGCTGACAATCGAGGCAAGCTCGTTCTCGATGAAATCAGCAAGGCGCGTCCGCAATTCATCAATATCGACATTACATGCCGACAGCACCTCCAGCGCGTCGCTGTCCTCGGTAAGCGCGAACAGCAGATGCTCCAGCGTGGCAAATTCATGGCCGTGAGACGTGGCCGTGCTCATCGCCCGGCGCAGTGTTTCCTCAAGCTCGCGTGACAGCATCTCGGCTATTCCTTTTCAATCTGAAGCTGAAGCGGATGTTCGTTCTGACGGGCGTAGTCCATGACCTGCGTGGCCTTCGCCTCGGCGACCTCATAGCTGTAGACACCACATATGCCGACACCGCGTTGGTGGACATTCAGCATGATGGCGGTGGCCTGCGAGTCTGACATGTTGAAGAAGCGTTGCAGCACATAGACGACGAATTCCATCGGCGTGTAATCATCATTCAGCATGATGACCTTGTACATCGATGGCTTCTTTGTCCGCTGGCGCGTCTCGAGGATGACCTGCGACTGGCCACCATCCTTGTCTGTATCTCTGTCTGTCATTGCCTGTCTTGTGTCGCCTGTCTTTTGTCGCCTGTCTTCAGAATTACCTAATATTTGATCTGCCTTGGTCCGTCCCGTTATGGACGTTCAGATATTGTTCTTGAAATAACCATCAAAAGCAACCTGCCGGCACCGCCAAACTGCGGCGATCACTGTTGTCTCACCAACCGATATTGGCGGTCAGCGCCAGCTTCGAAAGGGGCGTTGGCGCAAAAAAGATGACAATGCGTCAAAAAGGGGCAGTGATCTGCAAAAAGGCCATAAGCAAGGTTGAAGAAATGACTAATAACACTATGATTGGGACCACTGCGGTGTGCTGGACACTATATCTGGAGCCCTGATCGATGCTGTGTAGCGTCACGACCGTCCTTCCGATGCTCGTCAATCGACGTCACCGTTTCCGGTCCCTTGTTCCTGTCTTTCGTTTGTTCGCGATCTGTCTGAGTTGCATTGCGCTACTCGGCGCCACTGCGCCGCAGGCGCTGGCCGCCAAATATGCCGCCATCGTGATTGAGGAAACCACTGGTCAGGTGCTGTTTGCGCGCAATGCCGACAAGGCGCGCTATCCGGCATCCTTGACCAAGATCATGACGCTCTATCTGCTGTTCGAAGAACTGGAATCCGGACGCGTCTCGATGTCGACGAGGATGCCTGTATCACGCGTCGCGGCAAGCCGTTCACCCTCCAAACTCTATCTTCGCAAGGGCCAGAGCATCTCGGTCAAGGACGCCATCTTCGCGCTGATCACGAAATCGGCCAATGACGTCGCCACGGTGGTGTCTGAGCAGCTTTCAGGAACCGAGCGTGAATTCGGCAAGCGGATGACACGCAAGGCGCGCGCCCTCGGCATGACCCGCACCACCTTCCGCAACGCCTCCGGCCTGCCAAACCGCCAGCAGCGGTCAACCGCGCGCGACATGGCGCGCCTCGCCATCGCCATCAGACGCGACTTTCCGCAATATTTCGATCTTTTCTCGACCACTTCATTCCGCTGGAAGGGACAGAGATTCAACAATCACAACAAGCTTCTGACAAAATATTCAGGAACGGACGGCATCAAGACAGGCTACATCAATGCCTCGGGTTTCAACCTTGTGGCGACCGTTGAACGCGCCGGCGTCAGACTTATCGGTGTGGTCTTTGGCGGGCGCACGGGCCGAACACGCGATGCCCATATGGTTGAAATTCTCGATAAGTCCTTCAAGAGGGTAAATCCAGCCGATATTCGTACGCAACTGACCCCGGTGCGTGCCCGCGCTGCCACGGCACTGCCGAAAACGCTGCCGGTGCCACCACCGGTGCCCGGCGCGCTGCCCGTGGCACCGCCGCCCCGACGCGTCAAACATGCAAGCATCGATGTCGCGCTGGCCGGCGAGTCAGCCTATCTGGAAGGCCTGCCACCGTCACCCGATGTGACGCTCACCGCAGGCCCGATGCAATGGAGCGTGCAGATCGGCAGCTTTGCGAAGCGCGCCAACGCGCACAAGGCCGCCGCGCAGGCACGCCGCGCCACCGACGGCGTTCTGGCCGCGACTCCGGCCCGTCTGACAATGGTCACGCGCGGCAGCATCCCGCTCTGGCGAGTCCGCTTCCACAATCTTGATGAGACACAGGCCAGATCGGCCTGTGCGGCGCTGTTTGCCAAGGGACGCCCCTGCATGGCGATCGCCGAGGAAAAGCGACAATCCGGCTAGGCACCAATATGGCGATAGGCCGACCCGAAGCCGGCCAGCTATAAGCCGATCATGGATAGGTCTTGTCGAGATCCGGAAGATTGGCGCCAATCGGCCCCCATGTTGGGTGCGAGCTGGCATATATCTGCCCCGACACCGTCAGCATGTCACTGCAATCGAAGGCACCGGGCGCAATGCTGATCAGGGGAAGATCATTCCGGCGATAGAACATCTGTGATCCACAGCTGTTTCAAAAGCCGCACTCGGCCCAGTCGGAGCTGCTATACCAGCGAAGTCCGGACCCCGTCAGCAGGATGAAATTCTCTGCCTGAACCGCCGAGGCGCGCCAGCTTGCGCCGGTCAGTTTCAGACAATCCGAACAATGGCAGATCAGGATCTGGCGTGGTGGCCCGGTGGCACGAAAACGAATATCCCCACAATGGCAGCCCCCGTCAAAGCTCTGCCCCTCGGTCCCGGCAACCGGCCTGTCCATGACATCCCCTCCACAGCTTTGTCACGGTCAGCTTACACAGATAACAGGCCACCAAAAGCGCTATCTGAAATCCCGGCTTCGCATGCGTGTCCCACGCTGGTTATGCGCCGCATCCTCATCGAGGTGGCGAAGATAGCCATTCAGATTGAACAGCGAATCGGCGATGAAATGCAGCACTGCCTTTTCGCGCTGGATACGCCCGACGACACCCAGAATCTGTGAGCGCAGCATCGGGTCGCGATAGGTTTCGGTCAGCTTTGACCAAATGATCACATTCAGCGAATGCAGCCCGTCCTCCAGCGTCAGGAACACCGTCCCGCCGGCGGTGCCGGGACGCTGGCGCATTGTCACCAGTCCGGCAAGCCGTAACCGCTGACCGTCACGCGCCTCATGCGCCACTGCGCAGGTCTGCCAGCCATTGGCGGCAAGGGGGTGTTCCAGCAACCGCACCGGATGCGCCTTCAGTGACAGTCCTAGGCTGCGGTAATCGGCGGCCACCTCCTCACCGGGGCGCGCACGCAGCAGAGTGACAGGCGGTTCAGTGCCGGCAAGGTCATGATGCCGGCGGCTGGCATGCGCGAATAGCGGCAGTTCCTGCCATCTCTGGCCAGCCAGTGCGCGCATCTCCCACAGTGCCGTGCGACGGTCCAGACCGAGACTGCCAAACGCGTCGCCCTTCGCCAGCGCTTCGAGCGCCCGCGCCGAAATGTCGGCCCGCCGCATGATATCGGACAGCCCGGCATAGGCAGGCGTGCGGCTGGCCGCGATCCGCGTGCCCTCCCCCTCGGCAAGCCCCTTGACCAGTCGCAGCCCCAGGCGCAGGGCGTGATGGCCCCGCCGGTTCTTCGGGTCGGTCTCGAGTGTGCTGTCCCAGTCGGAATGCCCAACATCGGCAGATCGCACCTCGATACCGCTTCGCCGCGCCTCGGCAACAAGCTGCGAGGGTGAGTAGAAGCCCATCGGCTGGGCGTTCAGCAGCGCGCAGATGAAAACATCGGGATAATGGTTCTTGATCCACGCCGATACATAGACAAGCAACGCGAAGCTGGCGGCGTGTGATTCCGGAAATCCATAGGTGCCAAACCCTTCGATCTGACGGAAACAGCGTTCGGCGAATTCCGGGTCATAGCCGCGCTCGATCATGCCGTGGATCATCTTGTCGTGAAACTTGCCGACATCGCCATGTTTCTTGAAGGTGGCCATGCCACGGCGAAGCTGGTCCGCCTCGCTACCGTTAAAGCCGGCCCCGACAATGGCGATCTGCATCGCCTGTTCCTGGAACAGTGGCACGCCAAGTGTGCGCTCCAGA
>CAJWDO010000133.1 GCA_913031555.1 uncultured Alphaproteobacteria bacterium
GAGCGACAGATTCCTAATCTGTAGGTAGGGGGTTCGAGTCCCTCCGGGATCACCACTTTGCCCTTGGGAACCCCTTGGGAACAGCGCTTCTGAACATCGATATTTCACCCCGCCTTATGTATGAAGCCGTCAGACGGCAGGCGAACGCCGTTCCCATGGTGCTGCGACTCCACAGGGAGGAGTCTTGTCTCTGTCCCCTCTAAACTGGTATACCAAATACTGAAATAGGCAGTGCTGGTACAAGGCTGGGCATAAAGCAGGGCTCTGCGAGGGGGCATCACATGGTTACCATCAAATCGATTCGCGCGCGGGTGTGGAACTGGAAGGGGCCGACGGTGCCGCCACAGGGCAATTTCTGCACCAACGCCTCGGACATTCTTGGTGACCGCGGCGATGCCATGCAATCCTTTCGCTTTCACCAGTGGCTGACCTGCGAGGTCGAGGCCAGTGACGGCACCATCGGGATTGGCAACGCGGCGCTGGCACCCTCGCTGGTAAAGCGCGCCATTGATGAATTCTACGCGCCGATGGTGATTGGCCAGGACCCGTTCGACTATGCCTATCTGTGGGAGAAGATGTACCGCCGCACGCATGCCTGGGGGCGCAAGGGCGTCGGCATGGTGGCGATCTCGGCGATTGATATCGGCATCTGGGATCTGATAGGCAAGCTTGTCGGCAAACCGGTTTTCAAGCTTCTTGGCGGGCGCACCAAGGACAGCATCCCCTGCTATTACTCAAAGCTCTATGCCGGCCCGGTCGAGGCGATGCAGGCCGAGGCCGAAGAGGCGATGAAGAATGGCTATACCGGCTTCAAGACGCGCTTTGGCTATGGGCCGCGCGACGGCATGGCCGGCATGCGCGAGAATATCAAACGTGTCGAGGCCGTGCGCGAGGTCATCGGCTGGGACCGCGACCTGATGCTTGAGGCCTATATGGGCTGGAACCTCGATTATACCCGCCGGATGATCCCGAAGCTGGAGCCGTTCGAACCGCGATGGCTGGAGGAACCGGTGATCGCCGATGATATCCGGGGCTATGCCGAACTGAATCGCGGTCCCATCCCGATTTCCGGCGGCGAGCATGAATACTCACTCCTTGGTTGTGCCCAGCTTCTGCAGGAAAAGGCGGTATCGGTGCTGCAATATGACACCAACCGGGTCGGCGGCATCACCGCGGCGCAGAAGATCAACGCGGTGGCCGAGGCGCACCAGATCCCGGTCATTCCGCATGCCGGCCAGATGCATAACTACCATCTGACGATGGCCAACATGAACTGCCCGATCGCGGAATATTTCCCGGTCTTCGATGTCGAGGTCGGCAACGAGCTGTTCTACTACATATTTGAAGGTGACCCGGATGCGGCTGATGGCTATCTGCAGCTTGATGATGATCTGCCAGGCCTTGGGATCACCATTACCGACAGGCATCTTGAACATTTCGATATCGAGGAATAGCGGCATGGCCGCCGCACCGTTCGGGACATTGCGGTGAGCGGCGACAAGGATATCCGGGGTCGTGACGAAGGCCTTACAAACCTGCCACTTGGCGTTTCAGTTGCGCTTGGTGAAATCACCATCTTGGTGGTGGTCTCGGCGCTGGTGAAGCTTGTTTCGGACGACATCGCGACCACGACGATCCTGCTGTTTCGCTATGCGCTATGCCTGCCGTTGCTGCTGGCGACCGCGGTGTGGCAGCGTGGCAGATCGGCGCTCAGCATCACCAAACCGCGAACCCTGTCGATTCGCATCACCACCGGGTTGATCAGCCTTGCCTGCTTTTATGCGGCGCTCGACCTGATGCCGCTTTCGCTTGTCACGGTGCTGTTCCAGACCTTGACGCTGTTTGTCACGCTGCTGGCCCCGATGATGCTTGGCGAGCGCGTCGGGTGGCGCCGCTGGACGGCGGTGATCGTCGGCTTTGGCGGCACCTTGCTGTTGTTGAATCCGGCCGCCGGGGGATGGACGCTGACCGGCATTCTGCTTGGCCTAGGCTCGCCCTTCTTCGGGGCGCTGATGATGATCACGCTGCGCCGGCTTGGCCGGCATGACAGCCCGGCCACAACGGCGGTCTGGCACAATGGCGTGGGCGCGATGGTCTTTGCGGTCATCGTGATCGTGGCCGACGCGCCGCTACCAGCCGGCAAGGCGGATATGGCGCTGTTGGTCGCCATCGGCCTGCTGTCAAGCTTCCAGCAATTCGGTCTTGCCTTCAGCCACAAGCTGGTGCCGGCCAGTATCCTCGCGCCGCTTCACTACCTGTCGATTCCGATGGGGATCGGTGCCGGCATCATGCTGTTTGGCGAGGTGCTGACGCCGGAGATCATTGTCGGCAGCGCCATCATCATCGCCTCCTCGATCTTCATCCTGCGGCGCGAGCGCCAGTTGCGCGAGACGGGTCAAAGGTGATGATGACCGGACCACACCCTGTCAGCTGAAAAGCCCGTCATGCGTCTTGCGAAGCTCGGCTTTCTGGACCTTGCCCATGCTGTTGCGTGGCAGCGCGTCGATGAAGATGACAGATTTCGGCTGTTTGAATTTCGCCAACTGCGTTGCCAGCGCGGTCTCGATGGCATCCGCCTCAAGGGTTGAGCCCTCGCGAACAATGACAGCGACAACGGCCTCGCCGAAATCGCGGTGCGGCACCCCGATGACGGCGCTTTCCAGCACCCCGTCAATGGCGTCGATCAGCCCCTCGACCTCCTTCGGATAGACATTCAGCCCGCCGGAGATGATCAGATCCTTGTCGCGCCCGACGATGCTTACATAACCGTCACTGTCGCGAACGGCCATGTCACCGGTGATGAAGAAACCGTCATCGCGGAAGGATTCCGCGGTCTTTTCCTCCATCTCCCAATAGCCGAGAAAGACATTGTCGCCGCGAAGCTCGATGATGCCGATTTCGCCATCGGCAAGTTCGGCCCCGCTTGTCGCATCGGCAATCCGCAACTCAATCCCCGGTAGTGGAAATCCGACAGTGCCGGCGCGCCTGTCACCCTCGTAGGGGTTCGAGGTGCACATATTGGTTTCTGTCATCCCATAACGTTCAAGAATGGCCTTGCCTGTGCGGTCGGCGAACTGCCTGTGCGTCTCGGCAAGAAGTGGTGCCGACCCAGAAATGAAAAGCCGCATATGCGCTGTCGCCGCGCCGGTGAAACTGTCATGGTCGAGAAGCCGCGTATAGAAGGTCGGCACGCCCATCATCGTTGTTGCCGTCGGCATCCAGTCCAGCGCGGTATCAGCCGAGAATTTTGGCAGGAAGATCATCGACCCGCCAACCATCGCCAGCAGGTTGCTGGCCACAAACAGCCCATGCGTGTGATAGATCGGCAGCATGTGAAGCAGCACATCATCGGCGGTAAAGCGCCAATAATCAGAAAGCACCGTGGCGTTCGACAGCAAATTGCGGTGGCACAGCTTCGCGCCTTTCGACCGACCTGTGGTCCCCGACGTATAAAGGATGGCGGCCAGATCCTCGGACCCGCGCGGCACCGCGGTAAATCCATCCCGGTGTGTTGCCGCCGCCTCGGCAAGGCTGCCACTCTCGTCTGCATCAAGGGTGAACAGCGTCGCCCCGCCGCGCGTGGCAAGCGGCGCGATGGCGGTGGCGGCGGTGGCGGCGGTAACGACAATCCGTGGTTTTGCATCACCAAGGAAGTAATCAAGCTCGGCGGCGGTATAGCCGGTGTTCAGCGGCAGATAAACGCCGCCCGCCTTCACCGTGGCGGCGTAGAGCGCCAGCAGCATCACCGATTTGTCGGCCTGCACAGCGACCCGGTCGCCGGGTGCCAGCCCCGTGGCGACAAGAAGCCCGGCAAGCCTGTCGGTCAGTGCCGTGAACTCGGCAAAACTCACCTCGCCATTGGCGGTATAGAGAAAGGTCTTGCTGCTGGCGGCATGCTGTCCGAACACGCCGTCATAGAGATGATTGGTCATGGATACTGTCCTGTCTTGAATGTCTCGGCGTTACGCCGGAAGCTGGGGTCAGGTCAAGTCGAAACGGGTGTAGAGTTCGGCCGGTGCCTCATGCGCCGCCATTTCGGCGCGGATCAGCTCGCACATCCGGGCCTCCAGCCCGGCATCGCGAAACGGCGCGGTCTGGCCGGGGTCGGAGGCCAGATGGTGCATCACGGTCTGCGTGTCGGCAAACCCGCCCTGACGCGGGGATCGCTTGGCGTCGGGCCGGGCCGGAAGGCGCAGCACCGGGGCGCCGCTGGTGAAATCGAATCCGCGATGAAGCGTTGCCGGCGCCAGCTCCTCGGTGGTGAAGAGACTGCGATTATGTGCCGGCATCAGCGTGTATTCAAAAAGGTCATGGCTTTCCATGGTCTCGGGATAGCGGAAATAGGTATGCTGCCCGTCAGTGGCGTTGATCGCGCCGCCAAAAATCCCGTAAAGCGCGACATCACGGATTTTATGTTCCCGCCCGTCAAGAAGCGGAAGCAGCGAGCGCCCCCTGACATACGGTCCCGGCGTCTGGCCATGAAGGTCAAGCAGGGTCGGCATCAGGTCAATGGTCTGTGTCAGCGCGTCGATGCGCCGCCCGCCGGGCAGGTCCGGATGGTGAATCATCAGCGGGATCCGCGCCACCTCGTTATAGAAAGGCATCCTGTTCTTCGCCCACCAGTCATGTTCGGACAGCAGGAACCCGTGATCGGTGGTCAGGATGATCGCGGTATCATCCCAGCCGCCTGTTTCATCGAGATGGTCAAGCAGGCGGCCAAGCTGGTCATCGCACAGCCTCACCAGCGCCGCATAGTTGGCGCGCAGCTCGGCAATCTCGGCCGGGGTTTCGTCAACCTGCCTGTAGCGTGGCCAGTCAAGAACCGGCCCCTGGTAATCCCCCTCAGAACCCCCGGCAAAACCCCCGGCAAAACCATCGGCATCATCCCGGTATGTGGCCGGCGCATGGAACGGTTCATGCGGGTCGAAAGTCTCCATCTGCAGCAGCCAGCCATCCGAGGCATCATTCTCCTCAAGAAAAGCGAGGGCGGAATCAACGCATCGCACGACTGGGAAATCGCCAACATCCCTGACGCGCGTCCGGTTGATCATGCCCTGTAGCCGGTGGCCATCGCGATGATCCTCGAATTGCAGCGGATGATATTGCGCGCAGAACCTGTCGAGCGGCGGTGCCACCATCGCCACCCATGGGTCCGATTCCTGACCGCGGATGAACTCCCAGCTGGCATAGCGTGTGTGATAGGTGGCGCCGCCATCCTCGAAATAATGATAGTGGTCGGACACCAGATGGCAGTAGGTGCCGGCCTGTTTCAACTGCGCGGCGAAACTGTCATCAAACGGTTCCAGCGGCCCCCAGCTTCGATGCAGGAAATTCAACCTGCCGGTCTGCATGTCACGCCGCGCCGGCATGCAGGGAAGC
>CAJWDO010000134.1 GCA_913031555.1 uncultured Alphaproteobacteria bacterium
GATGCCGCTTCGATCCTCGATGTCACGAATGTCGATGATGCATTCATGCGCTACCCGCCCGTTCGCGCCGGTATAGAGAACCGAATAATGCGGTGCCAGCCGTGCCGCCATGTAATTGGCGGCAAGAATGGCTATCCCCGTGGCCGCCTTCAGACCCTTGCTTCCCATCATGCGGATATAAGCATAGGTGATCGGCAGGATGCCGGCGGACCCGAACGGGGCGGCACTGACCGCACCTTCGCCAGCCAGTGGCGAGCCTGGCAGAAACGGCACCAGATGCGCCGCGACGCCAATCGGCCCAACGCCCGGGCCACCACCGCCATGTGGGATGCAGAAGGTCTTGTGAAGGTTCAGATGGCTGACATCTGCACCGAATTCCGGCAGCGAGCAATGTCCGACAAGGGCGTTCAGATTGGCCCCGTCGACATAGACCTGACCGCCGGCCTCATGGACGATCTCGCACAGCTCGACGATCGATTCCTCGAACACGCCATGCGTCGAGGGGTAGGTGACCATGATGGCCGCCAGCGAATCGCGATGCGCTTCGGACTTTGCTTTCAGATCCTCAAGGTCGACATTGCCGTCATCATCGCATTTGACAACCACGACCTTCATGCCGGCCATTGCCGCCGAGGCCGGGTTGGTGCCATGCGCCGATTGCGGGATCAGGCAGACATTGCGACCGCTTTCGCCGCGCGAGTCATGATAGCGCGAGATCGCCAGCAGCCCGGCAAACTCGCCCTGTGACCCGGCATTCGGCTGCAGCGACACGCCGGCATAGCCTGTGGATTCGGCCAGCATCGCCTCAAGCCGCGCGATCATCGCGGCATAGCCCTTGGCCTGATCGGCTGGCGCGTAGGGGTGGATGTTGGCAAATTCTGGCCAGGTAACCGGGATCATCTCGGCGGTGGCGTTCAGCTTCATCGTGCAGGACCCAAGCGGGATCATGCAGCGGTCAAGCGCCAGATCGCGGTCAGCGAGGCTGCGCATATAGCGCAGCATCTCGGTTTCGGTGCGATAACGATGAAACACCGGCTGGCGCATGAAACCATCGGCCCGGCGCAGCGCATCCGGGATCGCGGCTGGCGGCGTGGCACCGCCGGCACCACTGGCGTCAAGCGCGGCAAGAAGACGGTCCAGAATCCCGGGTGAGCTTGTCTCGTCGAAACTGGCGGCGATGGCGCCATCCATCGCGCGCAGATTGATATCGGCCGCACACGCCGCGGCGATCAGATCATCGCGGTCGTCAGGTGCCTCGATGACGACAGTATCAAAGAACTCGTCATGCCTGACAGTCCGCCCTGCGGCCCGCATGGCGGTGGCAAAGTGGCAGGCCATGGCATGGGCATGGCCGGCGATGCGGGTCAGGCCCTCCGGCCCGTGCCACAATCCGTAGAATCCGGCCATCACCGCCAGCAGGACCTGCGCGGTACAGATGTTCGAGGTCGCCTTCTCGCGGCGGATATGCTGCTCGCGGGTCTGTAGCGCCAACCGATAGGCCATGCGCCCGCCACTGTCCTGGCTGACCCCGACAAGCCGGCCCGGAATGGCGCGTTGATGCGCCGTGCGACAGGCAAAGAAGGCGGCATGTGGTCCGCCATATCCAAAGGGAACGCCAAAGCGTTGCGTCGACCCAAGAACAATGTCGGCACCAAGATTGCCAGGCGCCTCGAGAAGCGTCAGCGCCAGCAGGTCCGAGGAGATGATGGCAAGGCCGCCGGCATCATGGATGGCGTCGATGGCCGGCCTGATGTCACGCACCGCGCCACTGCTTCCCGGGTAGCTGATCAGAACGCCAAAACAGCCTTCCTCATAGGGCGCTTCGGGCGCGGCGATCACGATTTCGATTCCGATCGGCTTTGCCCGCGTTCGCAGCACGGCCAGCGTCTGCGGATGGGTGTCGGGGTCGACCCGGAAGATAGTGCCCTTGCCGCGATGCGCGCGGAACGCCATCGCCATGCCCTCGGCGGCGGCTGTCGCCTCATCAAGAAGCGAACCGTTGGAAATATCCATGCCGGTCAATTCGGTGATCATTGTCTGGAAATTCAGGATCGCCTCGAGACGGCCTTGTGAGATTTCCGGCTGGTACGGCGTGTAGGCGGTGTACCAGGCCGGGTTTTCCAGCACGTTGCGAAGCACCACCGGTGGTGTGTAACAGCCATAATAACCCATGCCGATCAGCGACGTGGCCACCTTGTTCTGTGATGCCAGCGTCCTCATTTCGGCCAGAATATCAGCCTCGGACAGCGCCTCGGGAAGGTTCATCTCGTCATGGCGACGGATACCGGCCGGGATCACCTCGTCAAGAAGCGTCTCCAGCGAGGGGACATCGAGGCTCGTAAGCATGGTCGTTATGTCATGCGGATTCAGCCCGATGTGACGGGTCTCGAATGCTGCCTGTGGCGTGTCCTGCGGGACGCCATTCACGTCGTTCAACGATGACTCAAGTGGTGACATGGTGGTCTCCTTTACTTTTCTTTTCAGCCGCTGGTCTTTTCAGCCGGTGGCACCCGGCTCCATTACATTCTTCCGGCGGTGCCGGGCGGGTGGGGGTCCGCCAACACACGCTGATCTCTAGGCAATCATGGCGCTGTAGGTGGTTTCATCCATCAGTTCGTCGAGGTCGCCTGCATCGGCCACCTTGATCTTGAACAGCCAGCAATCATGGGCCCGGTCGGGGGTGATGCCGGCAAGGTCGTCGAGCAGTGCGTCATTGACCTCGGTGATCTCTCCGCCGGCCGGGCTGTAGATGTCGGAGGCGGCCTTTACCGATTCGAACACCGCGACCGAGTCGCCCTTGTTGACCGTCGTGCCGGCCTCGGGAAGCTCGACGAATACGATGTCGCCAAGCTGTTCGATGGCGTGGGGTGAAATGCCGACCGCCCCCGTATCACCGTCAAGATTGATCCATTCATGGTCTTCTGTGTAACGCAGCATGTTGATCTCCTCCCCTGCTGTTCTGTCATCCACGGATATAGCGATGTGGCACCAGCGGCAGCGCCGCAACGGTAACCGGCACCTCGCGCCCGCGAACAAGTGCGTTTATTTCTGTTCCCGGCATGGCCAGCGCCGCGTCGACAAAGCCAAGGGCCGCCGGCGCATCAAGGCTCGGGGCAAAGCCGCCCGATGTCACCTGGCCGACGATCCTGCCCTCACATTCAAGTTCGGCCCCGTCGCGCACCGGGCGGCCACCCTGCGGCAACAACCCGACCAGCTGTCTGGCGGGGCCATGATTCCAGTCATTCATGATGGCGGCGGCGCCGGGAAAATCGGCAGCCTCGCGGCGCCGTTTCGCCAGCGCGAAGCGCAATCCGGCAGCCACCGGGTTGATCGTCTCGTCAAGCTCATGTCCCCAAAGCGGTAGGCCGGCTTCAAGTCGCAGCGTGTCACGCGCACCGAGGCCGGCAAGGCTTACCGCCGCATCGTCACACAGAAGCTCGGCAAGCTGGACGGCTTTGCCGGATGGTATCGAAATTTCGAACCCGTCCTCGCCGGTATAGCCCGATCTGGTGATTATGCAGTCAACGCCGTCGATGGTAAAATGCCCGATCTGCATGAAGAAGAAACCGTCAAGATCGACACCAAGCCGCCGCAGCACCTGTGGCGATTCCGGACCCTGCAGCGCCAGCAGCGCCCGGTCATCACGCACATTCATCTTCACATTGTCAGTAGGGTTGGCCCGGAGATTTGCCCGAAGATGGGCGATGTCATGGTCGGCCCGGCCGGCATTGACGACAAGTTGCAGATCGCCATCAAGGCGCGCGATCATCAGATCGTCGAGAACACCGCCATTGTCATCAAGGAGCAGTGAGTAGCGGATACGCCCCTCGGTGATTGCGCCGACATCGGTCGGGGTCAGACGTTCCAGCGCCACATCAGCATCGCCGCCGGCCAGCCAGATCTGGGCCATGTGCGATACATCGAACAGACCGGCGCCGGTTCGCGTCGCCAGGTGCTCGGCCTTGATGCCGTCGGCATACTGCACCGGCATGTCCCAACCGGCGAACTGCACCATCCGCGCGCTGTTGGCGAGGTGGAAATCGTAAAGTGGGGTCCTGCGGGTCTCCACGGGGGTACTCCTGTTGCGACGCATAAGAAAACGCAATTCGACCAAGTCGAACGCGCCCCCTCTGTCGTCGAACCTGAGAGATTTCCCGCCTGATCATACATTATACGGGCCTGAAGCCCTGAATGATGTGACGGCGGCTTTCCCCGTCGGTGGGCACTGCCGTGCCGCTTTCCAGAGTGCTCACAGAATAGGGAGTACAGGCACCTGAGAGTTTCCTGGGCCGTTGCTCCTTCGGTGGCCACAACAATTAACGCCGTTGTGACTCTCTCCCCCCTACTGTATCGAGCATCTCAATGCTATGCGGTAAGTCTGATGAAGGCAAGGGCCAAAGCGCCACATCCCCTTTGCCTTGCGACAGGCGGTGGCCAACCCCATATCCCGTGAGCGTCACGAGCATGGCGTCATTTGGTCAGTATCAGCGAGATTTCACATGCCCGACAGCAGCCCCATCTGGGACCTTACGGATCTCTACAGCACCATCGAGGATGGCGCGATTGCCGCCGATATCGAGGCGTCGCGCAAAGCGGCAAAGTCACTTGCCGCCGACTGGCGTGGCAGGCTTGGCGAGGCGGATGGCCCACAGCTTGCCACGCTGATTGCCGAATATGAGCGGATTCTCGAAACGCTTGGCAAGGTGGCAAGCCACGCGCAGCTGCAATTTGCCGCCAACACAACCGATGCCAATATAGCGCGCCATCACCAGTCGGTCCGCGAGGCTGGCGCGGAGATTGGTGCCGAACTCCTGTTTGTCGAGCTTGAACTGGCGACGCTGCCGCAGGCGCGTATCGACGAGCTGTGCGAGACGGAGGCGGTGGCAGCATGGATGCCGTGGCTTCGCCGGGTCCGCGCCATGGCGCCCCATCAGCTCGATCCCGACATGGAGCGGATGCTCGCCGAGCGCGCGCCGACAGGCCGCGGCGCCTGGGTACGGCTGTTTGATGAAACCGCGGCGGCGCTGCGGTTTTCCTTCAAGGGCGCCGAGGTCACCGAAGCCGAAATTCTGAATTCCCTGGCAAGTACCGAAGCCGATGAACGTCGCGAGGCCGGTGCCTCGCTGTCGACGACCTTGAAGGCGAATCAGCGTCTGTTGTCGCTTGTCCTCAACACAATCGCCAAGGACAAGGAAATCGAAGATCGCTGGCGTGGGTTCAAACGGCCTGTGGCATCGCGCAATCTGGACAATGATGTCGATGACGAGGTGGTCGACGCGCTGGTCACAGCCGTTGATGCGCGCAACGCTGACCTGGCTCATCGCTATTATCGGCTGA
>CAJWDO010000135.1 GCA_913031555.1 uncultured Alphaproteobacteria bacterium
CCTGCCTCCACATTGACGACGCAGGTCAGCAAGTTTTAGTTTTTTGATGAAATGGCTGTTTGTGGGCACGTCCGTAGATTGCGTTCCAGCTGCCTGGCCTTGGGCTGTCTCGGCCCGAATGAACATCTTGCGTTGGCGGAAATATGCGTCTAGGTTGCGGCCTCTGGAAGACGTTGGAATCCAGCCATTTGGCCCGATAATCCGCCGACCTTTCAAACAGGGGGTTGACGGCGTGTGTTTTTCAGGCTCCACCATTTCCGTCCGCATCGCTATGAAACCTTCAAGTTCCGCGGTTGATGGATGCCGCGCCGCCTGTCTCTTGTTTCAAAGGCCGGCGCGCAAAGGAGTATCATGAGCATTGACGAGACACCCTCGGCACCGTCGGAACCTTTGTCTGACACGACAGCGTCTGCGCAGCCTGATGACAGCGTCGAAACCGCGTTTAGAACCGATCCTTTTTTCGAGCTTGGCCTGGCACCGACAATCGTCGACGATATTGCCCGGCAGGGACTGACCAACCCGACGCCAATCCAGCGCGACGCCATTCCGGCAATTCTCGAAGGGCGTGACCTCATCGGTCTTGCACAGACGGGTACCGGCAAGACGGCGGCCTATCTGCTGCCGCTGCTGCATGTCCTGCTGGACAGACGCAAGGCAAAGCTGCCGAACCACACAAGTATTCTTGTGCTTGTGCCGACCCGAGAGCTTGCCTATCAGGTTTCGGACAGCATAAAGTCCTTCTCGTCCAGTCTGAAGGTGCGTTATCTGACGATCTGCGGCGGTGAACGCTATGATTTCCAGATTCGTGCGCTGAAAAAGGGTGTCGACATCATCGTCGCCACGCCGGGTCGGTTCGAAGACCTTCAGGCGAAGGGAAAGATCAATCTCGGGCAGATTGAGCATTTTGTGCTTGATGAAGGCGACCAGATGATTGACCTCGGTTTCCTGCCGCCGATCAAACGCATTTTCGAGGCGCTTCCGAAAACAGCACAGACAGTTTTCTTTTCGGCGACAATGCCGGTGGAAATGAAGACACTTGCCGAAACCTTTCTCAGCGATCCTGTCACCATCCGCGCGGCGCATGCCGGCGAAACGGTTGACGCTATCAGCCAGCGGGCCATTCTGGTTCGCAATGCCGACAAGCGGGATATCCTGTTTCAGGAACTCTCGCAGATTGCGGATGAACAGGCACTCGTCTTCGTCAGAACGCGCCTGCGGGCCGATGAATTGTCGGAATGGTTGACCGAGAAGGGGATCGACGCCGACGCACTGCATGGCGACATGCGGCAGTTCATCCGCCAGAAGGTGCTGCGTAAGTTCAAGAATGGTAGCTTGCGCGTGCTTGTCGCCACTGATGTCGCGGCACGCGGCATTGATGTGTCCGGGCTTGGCCTTGTGGTCAATTTCGACCTCCCTGAAATGGTCGAATCATACGTTCACCGGATTGGCCGCACGGGCCGCGCCGGCCAGGCCGGAACAGCACTGTCGATCTGCAGTGTTGCCGATCAGGAAAAGCTGTCAGCCATCCTTGGCCATGTTGGCCAGAGGCTGGAAATTATTGATTCCGATGGAAGCGTTGTCACGGAATTCAGGCCCGAACGAGCGCCGAAAAAAGGCCGGGGACGAGGCCGCCCACCGCGACATTCCCGCGATGCTGGAAAACGCCCGGGTGGGTCACAGGGCAAGCCGTCAGGCAAATTCAAGGGAAAACCAACTGGTAAACCTTCTGGTAAACCTGCCGGGAAGTTTGCCGGGAAACCTTCTGGTAAACCTTCCGGGAAGTTTGCTGAAAAACCGGCGGGCAAGTTTGCCGGGAAACCTGCCGGCGATCAGGCTGGTGAAGCAGCAAGCAAGCCAGGTGGCAAATGGCCGGCCAGCAAGTCGAAGTCCAGGCCCAAGCCGTTTGGCAAATCATCAGGCAGATCATCAGAGAAATCACCAGGTGGGCCCGCCGACAATCAGCATGCCAAGCCTCATGAGACATCGTCGGGTAGGCCCGGTGGCAAGTCCCGGCACGAGGCTAGGCGAGATGCCAACCCTCGTCATGACGGCAAGAGCCCGAAGGATCAGCATGCCAAGGGTGGCCAAGGCAATGGTGGCCAAGGCAATGGCGGGCAAGGTAATGGTGGACAAGGCAGGGGTGGTCAGACCAAGGATGGGCATGGCAAAGGTGGGCACACCGGGGTTCTGAAGCTGCCGGGCGGCGGCAAACAGGCAAAGCCACAGGGTGGAAGAGGCCAGCCCCGCGGCGCGAGGCCTGGAACATCAGGATCATCCGGTCCAGGGCGCAATGGCCAACGGCGAGCGGATGGCGGCATGCGACCACTTAGTCGGCGTCGCAGCAGCAGGTAATCTTGACCCCAATTATTGTCGATGCCACCATGTCAACCGACATGGCGGTGTTCGCCAGATGAACACCGGATAACGGCCATCTGCCCGTCGCTGTCCGCCAGTTGATGTGCGTTTTTGACGTTTGGGATAGCCGGGATATGCCCACCTGCTTTTACCTAGACATGTTAGTCATCCTTGTCGGTGGCACAGAATGGCGGCGTCTTTACGGAGCGTCATATATACGGGCTTACTGGCACTGCTTTCATGGCCTGCCCTGTGGCTGGTCATTATCGCTGGCCAGCCTGTCGACGCCCTGGCGCAGGCCGTATCGAATGAAGCCGCGCCCACGTCCATGATCGTCGAACATACCGGGCCGCGTCCGAACAATGCCATCATCACCAACAGGGGATGGCGCTGTCCTGATGGATATGCACTTGGCGGCTCTGGGAGGTGCGAGGCCGTTCGCGCGCCGTCAAACGCCATTGTCGCAGGTAATCGTTGGCGGTGCATGCCCGGCTTTGTGCGACGTGCCGACCGATGCGAGCGCCTTCTCGCGCCGGCCTATGGTTTCATTCAGGATAACAGCATGAAATGCACTGCCGGCTATCAGCTGACCGGTGAGAACAAATGCGTTGCCGTGGTGCCGTCGCGATACGCGATTGTTGCCGGCAATGAGTGGCGTTGCATCCCGGGATACTCACGCAGTGATGATAAATGCGAAATTATAAAGCCACCGGCAAATGGATATGTTCGCGGCAACCGGTGGGTGTGCCGTGCCGGTTACAGTATCACTGAGACCGGATGTGCGCGCGTGACAGCGCCGGCAAACGCCACCGTGCGCGCGGGCGTTTGGGTTTGCAATGCAGGTTTCGTTCAGGACGGGGACAGATGTCTTCGGATCAAGGCTCCTGCCAATGCCAGGATCAACGGTAATGAGTGGGTCTGCAATCCGGGTTTTCTTCGCAAGGATGACAGGTGCACAAAGCTGCCGGTGCCGGTCAATGCCACCATCCGCGGCAATAGCTGGCGATGCAATGGCGGTTTTCAGTCAGATGGCAAGGGTGGCTGCCGCCGGATTGTGGCACCGGTGAACGCGACGGTTCGTGGCCATGGATGGTTCTGCAATCCGGGTTTCGTGCAGTCTGGTGACGGGCGTTCCTGCGAACCCCTGAATTGAGAAATCATCCGCTGGTGGTGATATGCGCCTTCAGCGCGTCCTCAAACAGCTCAACCCCCTTGTAATCGCGCATCTGTGGCGTCAGCAGCCCCAGCATTTCGACAAGCGATTCCAGTGCACCGGGCATGTCCGCCCAGCGGCCGAGCGGTTCGACATAGGTGCGGATGGTGAACAGGATCTGCCCGCTATCCGCCAGCTTGCGCAATGTCTGGCTTTCCATGCGAAGGAAGATGTCATTGATACCCGCATCCGGCTTGAGCGGCGTGCGGCGTGTCCGGTGCGGCGTGAACAGCTGGTCTGTCGTGACTACGGACCAGTTCCAGCGATGGCTGATCGGCCCGACCTGCATCCGCGTGAAGAACCTGTCCATCGGGGCTTCAAGCTGCTCGCCATAATGTGGCACGGGTTCATGGATGCCGGCCAACGGGCGCCCCATCTTGTCCGCCAGCACCCAATGCGCCGGAAAGCCAAGGGCCGCCGCGACAAGGCACCAGTCGAGGATGTCAGGATCATCGTCGCGTGCGTGCGGCGCCAGCAGCAGCAAATCCTCGGGCACAAGCCGCGCCGCCGCCTCAAGGGGGTGCAGGTCATGATGTGGCGCGCCGGTTACGCCGCCGTGATACGCCGCCAGATGCGCGCTGACCATCGCCATCACCTCATGACTTGCGGCAAGTCCTTCCGGTGTGGCGGCGAAAACCTCATTATGCCGCGCGTCAAACAGGCTGGCCTTCTCGGCAAGCTGGCGTGATCGCCTTTCCGGGTTGCCGAACGCATCTTCCCGAGGCAGCCAGTCGGCCTCGGCGCGGGATCGCAGACCAAGCGTGAATCGATGGCCCAGCCTTTGCCAGGGGGTCTGTTCACCATGGCCGTCCATATCCACCCCTTGATCCCTGTTGCGCGCTAACCGGTTGTGTGCGAATGGCACGCTGGTCCGGGTACGCAACCGAACCGGCGTATTATTCTGCACGGTGAGGGGCGCCGCTGACAAGCCGTGTCTGCATGCGTTCAGACTGGCTGGCCGGCAAGCTTAGCGGCCGCGGTGGAGGCCTTCGCGGCGGCGGCATGAGGGATTCACGACCGGATGCTTGTGACAAGTCTGGTGATGCTGGCCTCCTTCAATCTGTCATCACCTGTCTTGAAAGCGTTGTTCTGGGCGGCGATGGCCCAGAAATAGGCCTGTTGAAGGTCTTCACGCTTCGCCTTTGCGTGCGAGAGCAGGACAGCAAGGTTGAACTGTGCGTTAAGATGATTCGTGCGGGCGGCAATTTGATAAAGCTGAACCGCCCGGTTCATGTCCCGTGTGGTGCCGATGCCGCGCTCGAACTGAAATGCGGCCTCGAACATGGATGCCACATGACCGGTCGCCGCTGCCCGGGCAAAATGTCTGTGTGACAGGACCGGACGCGCCACCAGCGCCCCACGGTCCCGAAGATAGATCAGGCCAAGTATGTAGTTGGCCGTGGTGTGCCCCATGTTGGCATGCGGCGTCAGGATGGTTAGGGCATCTTGCAGACGTCCGGATTTGGTGGCGATGGTGCCGGCCTCGATCAGGGCCTTGATGGACGCATCGGCATAGCTGTGGCCAGGCAGAGCAATTTCAATATTGGCTGAAGCAGCGCGGCTGCCGATAGAAACTATTGCCGCCAGCAAGAGAAGGGCCGTCAGCCATCTGCGTATATCCGGAAACGGATTGGCGATGGGCACCGATGCGTTGGTAACAACAGGCGCAACAAAAGGGGTGTCGCAGGTGAGGGCGTGGATAAAGG
>CAJWDO010000136.1 GCA_913031555.1 uncultured Alphaproteobacteria bacterium
AATGGAATTTGGCGGCGATATGGGAACAACCACCGTGACATCCACGCTTCTGGCGCGCGTTCGGGAGACAGGCTGATGTATGTGATCATCGTTGATTTTGAGATCAAACCGGATCGTGTGGCAAACTTCCTGCCGCTGATGCAGGAGAATGCTGCGGCGTCGGTTCGCGACGAGCCGGGATGTCATCAGTTCGATGTCTGCCGGGACCCTGACGCACCACATCGGATCTTTCTCTATGAGACCTATGATGATCGCGCCGCTTTCGAGGCGCATCTGGCGTCATCGCATTTCAGGAATTTCGACACAGCGACCGCGGATATGATTGTCTCGAAGGACGTGCGGACGCTGCAGCGTCTTTAGCCCGCCGCGCCGTCACAGCGCCAGCAACACCGGGATCGCCAGCACAGAAATCACGAAACTCCACAGGATCGACAGTGCTATGGCGTCCGTCTCGCCGCCGTAGCGGCTGGCAAAGGTCAAGGCCATGATGCCAACCGGAGATACCGCAACCAGAAGTGAAGTTCGCGCCGGCTCCAGCGTATAGCCGCCCCACCACAGAATCAGTCCTGCCGCCAGCAGCGGATGAACCAGCATCTTCATGCCGGTGATATAGCCGGCAAGGCGTATGCGCGATCTGTCGAGGGGAGCTGCCAGTAGCACGCCGGCGGCAAACAAACCACAGGGCGCGGCCGTATCGGCAATGAAACCCGCCGCCCTGACAAGTGCCAGCGGTGCTTCGACCGGCGCAAGATTGACCGCCAGCCCGAATATCAGCGCCACCAACAGCGGGTTGCGGGCCTGCCGCAACACCGCCGCAAGCGCGCCCCGCCCGGCACCGGCATGAATGTCGAGAAGGACGATGGACAGCGCGAAGATGATGATGTCAAAGGCGATGATGCTGCGCACCGGCAGGGTCATCTCCGCCGGGAAGGCAAATTGCGCAATCGGATAGGCGAACATCACATGGTTCGAGAAGGAGGCGCCAATGCCGACAAGTATGGCGTTCTTGAAATCGAGCCTGAACAGCCAGACGCCGATCAGCGATGTCGCCGCGTAGACCAACATCTCACCCAACAGATAGAGAGCAACCAGTTTGAGGTCGGCGGCGCCGAAATCACTGGTGACCAGAATGCTGACCAGAATGGCCGGTGCGGCAATCCTGGCGATGAGCTTGAGGATCGCCGTGGCCTCGTCTCCGGTAAAGACGTTGCGGCGCGCCAGCCAGAACCCCAGGAAAAACATCAGCGCAACGGGAAAGACCGAGGACAGGAAATTATTCAGAATATCGGCCAAACCGTCCCATCCTCAAAGCTTGCCAAGAGCGCGCCAAAAACCGGCAGCCCGCAATCCGGACGTTTCAGACAGCGTTGCTGAAAGAATAAAACCCGATCACCGTCAGGCTGCCGGCAAGCTGCAACAGAAAAATTCCAACCGATGCCAGATGCAGCAATCCAAACATCCGCTTTGCCGTTGCGTCACCTTCAAGGTCACGGTCGCGATAGATGTTGATCCGCGGCGTCAGGATGAAGACATTAACCGCGAACCCGACAGCAATCAGCGCGGAGACGGTCAGTTGCCAGTCGGCACCTGCCATAAGCGCGGCCACACATGCCGCCAGCGCCAGCGCCAGACCAAACAGGAACAGCCGCGGAAACAGCACACGAAGGAAGGCACCTACGGCCTTTGCCGACAGGGTCTTGAAGGCGGCCTGCGGCACCACCGCCATGAAAAACAGCATGAACCCGGCGATCGCCGCGTGAATTAGGGCCAGAACGGCCATGCGCCACTCCCTCATGAAAAGCTGCGTTGCGTGGCTCTTATAGGAAGAGTGGCAGGGTGGCGGCAAGATGGGGCATTGCCGCAGGCGGCAAGGCTCACCCGGCCCCCCTTACCAAACTCTCACCGAAGCGTCCTCATCCAGCCGAGGCTGGCATCGGTATCGCCGCCTTCAGGCTTGTATTCAGCGCCAAGCGGGGCATCATAACCAATCTCGGCGATATGCGCGAAGACATGACGATAGTCGATTTCACCCTCGTCCGGACGGCCACGCGACGGCACGCCGGCAAACTGGATATGACCGGTGATATCGAGGTTCGCACGCAACCGGCGGGTCAGGTCGCCTTCCAGAATCTGCACATGATAGCAGTCGAACATCAATTTCAGGTTCGACGCCCCGACAGATTCGATCATCCGCCGCGCCTGGTCGGTGTGGTTCAGGAAATATCCCGGCGCGTCATGATGGTTCAGCGGTTCAATCAGGAAAGTGATGTCCGGTGCCGCGGCAGTGGCATGGCGAAGATTGTCGATGAAAGAGGCTTCGGCCCGCACACCCTCGGCAAAGCCGGCCATGACGTGAATATTCGGCGTGTTGATGGCCCCAGCATAGGCGATGGCCCGGTCAATCGCCACCCGTGCCTCATCCTCGCGTCCGGGAAGCGCGGCCAGCCCGTTATCCCCGCCAGCGACATCGCCGCGAAGCGTGTTCAAGCCAAGCATGGCAAGGCCCGTTTCATCCAGCGCCGCCTTCACATCCGCCGGGTCATGGTCATAGGGCCAGTGGCATTCGACAGCATCAAACCCGGCCGCGTGCGCCGCATGGATGGCATCGACAATTGGAAGGTCAGCCCACAGAAACCCCAGATTGGCCGAAAACCGCGTCATTCATCCCACTCGATATCAAAGCCTGTCACCACATCACTTATCTGCGCCTCGGTCAGCAGCCGCGGATTCATCCCGCGCGTCAACAGCGCCAGACGCGCCGTGTCTTCAAGCTCTTCAATGGCGTTACAGGCCGCCTCGACATCCTTGCCGGCGACCACCGGACCGTGATTGGCCAGCATTACCGCAGATCGTTTTCCGGCCAGTCCACGCACCGCCTCACCCATCGCCGGATCGCCGGGAAGGAAGAAGGGAAGCAGCTTTACCTTACCAAGCTTCATGATGGCATAGGGGGTCAGTGGCGGCAGGAAATTATCCGGGTCGACATCGGCAAGCATCGACAGCGCGACTGAATGACAGGAATGAAGATGCACCACCGCGCCGGCAGTCGACCTTGTGTCATAAAAGGCACTGTGAAGCGGCATTTCCTTGGTCGGTCTGTCACCTTCGACGAGCGTACCGGCAGCATCAAAGCGACTGAGTCGAGCCGGGTCGAGCCGTCCGAAACTGGTCCCTGTCGGCGATACCAGCAGCCCGCCATCATCGGTCCGGGCCGAGATATTGCCGGTGCTGCCGCCGGTCAGCCCGCGATCGAAGATGGATTTCGCCAGCAGGCAGATTTGCTCACGAAGCCTTGTCTCGCTGCTCATCACGCCTCCAGTCTGGCAAGGGCGGTGGCAAAGAAGTCCTGATCGCCAAAATTGCCGGACTTCAGAGCTACCGCAACATCCTCGCCTTTGACAGTGGCAAAGGTCCACGGAACACCCGGCGCGATCTCGGTTCCGATATCGAGGCGCGAGAGGCCCAGCGCCTGTGCCACCGCGCCTGAAGTTTCACCGCCGGCCACGACAAAGCGCCGTCTGCCAGCATCGAACGCCGCCAGCGCCAGCGCGGCCAGCGCGGCCTCGACCAGCGCGCCTGCCCTGGCACCGCCAAGCGTGTCCTGCACCGCGCGCACATCATCCGGCGGCGCGGTGGCATAGATCATCGGCGCGCTGTCCAGCGGCTGTGCCGCCAGCCAGTCCAGCGCCGCCGCGGGGCCGGTTTCGGCAAGATCAAGCGGGTTGAGTTGCAATGCCGGACCATGCAGCCGATAGGCGGCCACCTGGTCATTCGTCATCGCCGAGCAGCTTCCCGACAGCACAACAGCCCCGGCAGGAAGATTTGGTGTCTGCAGGGCGGGCGCATCAGCGCCAAGAAGACCGTCCTGACGGTAAAGCGCCGGCAACGGCATCGCCACCGCCGAGCCGCCGGTCATCAGCACCATGTCACGACAGGCGGCGGCAATGGTGCCAAGATCGTCATTCGCCACCGCGTCCACGACAACATGCGCCACACCATCGGCCTTGAGGGCGGCCAGCCTGTCGCCAAGTGCGGCTTTGCCACCTGCCACTGTCAGCCTGTCGGCAAGCCCGACCGGACGTGTGACCTGTGGCTCCAACAGGCGCATCAGATTGCTGTCGCGCATCGGCGTCAGCGGATGATCCTTCATCGGGCTTTCGGCGAGCGGCTGCTGGCCGACAAACAAATTGCCCATGAAGATCGACCGGCCATTTTCCGGAAAGGCCGGGCAGTAGATGGTCTGATCAGCGCCAAGATCATCCATCAGCGCCTCAGCCACAGGGCCGATATTGCCGTCGGCCGTACTGTCGAAGGTCGAGCAATATTTCCAGAAGAACCGGTTGGCGCCGGCGGCCCGCAACCAGTCCAGCGCGGCCCGGCATTCCGCCACGGCATCAGACACTGGCGCGGTCCGGCATTTCAGCGCGATCACCTCGAACGGCGCGGTATCCTGCGGCGGTGCCTCCGGCAAACCAAGGCGTAGCGTGACATGCACGCCGGCGCGTGCCAGCAGCCCGGCAAGGTCGGTGGCGCCGGTAAAATCATCGGCGATGCAGCCAAGGATCGTCGCCATTCACCCCTCCCCCGGAAGATCAAGCCCGGAATTACGGGCATAGACCTTGGCGACAGCGGCATCATCCTCACGCCCCAGCCCCATGCCCGAGGCAGCCACATATTGCTGCAACGCGGCGGCGGCGATCGGCGCGCTGAATTTGTCGGCCCGCGCGATATCGAGGACGATGCCGAGATCCTTCAGCCAGATATCGACCTGTGAATGCGGCGTGTAATCCCCGTCAATCACATGTGGGGCCCGGTTTTCCAGCATCCAGCTGGTGCCGGCGCATTTCGAGATCACCTCGAGGAACCTGTCGGGGGCCAGCCCCTGTTTCATACCAAAGGTAATCGCCTCGGCCATGGTCGCGATATGCACCCCGGCCAGAAGCTGGTTGACCACCTTCATCACCGAACCGGCACCCGGCGTGTCACCCATCGTGAAAACAGTCTCGGCGGTGGCATCAAGGATCGGCGCGGCGGCATCGAAGCTTGCCTTGCTTCCCGACGCCATAACGCTGAGTTGGCCAGCGGCCGCCTTGACCGACCCACCGGAGATGGGCGCGTCGAGATAGCAGATTTGATGCGCCTCGCAGGACGCCGCCATGGCACGGGCGAAATCCGGCGACACCGTGGCACATGACACCACAACAGCACCGGCGCGGAGCATCGGCACGATGCCGGTCTCGCCGAACAGCACGCTTTCGGTCTGTTCGGC
>CAJWDO010000137.1 GCA_913031555.1 uncultured Alphaproteobacteria bacterium
GGCGCCGGCGACTACCGCCCTTCCTGCAGATTGGATTGTCACGAACATGCCCAGTGACGTGCTCACAGTCTTGGCAGCGAGCTTGAGATCGACTGCGGACGTGGCGAACTTCATGGCGACTAGCCGAAGCTTCCATTCTGCCGTCGCCGACGCGCTGCGTCTTCGCGCGCGAGCGGCCGGCGAGCGCAGTGCTCGCGCAGTTGGTGCAGCTGGAGCCGGGCGAGCAGACCTTCCCGACGCCGCCGATCGACTGATTACCGAACACGGAAGAACTGACGATGACCATTCAACAACAAGGCTCGACCCCGCAACTTGCCGGCAAGGTTGCCGTGATCCTCGGCGGCACCGGCGGCATCGGCAGCGTCGGCGGAGAATGCCGAGCCATACATCAGCAATTTTTTTGGAACGCAGCCCCGGATCACACAGGTGCCGCCGAGGCGGCTTTCCTCGATCACCGCAACACGCGCGCCATGCCCGGCGGAAATGCGCGAGGCGCGAACGCCGCCGGAACCGGCGCCGATAACAATCAGGTCGAAATCATAGGCCATGGGACGGGAGCTTTCGCGAGAGATTGCGTCACGCCTCTAACCTAGTCTGGATCGCGGTTTATGCAAGGGGCGGCTAGACCATATCCCGGTCATCGAACGGCATCACAGCCGGCAGACCGATGCCGCGCTTGGCAAGAAGTGTGGCCGCCAGCTGGGCAAAATCCATCATCGCGCAATAGATCGTGTCAGGCGTCGATTCCCGCAAATCCAGCTTGCGATAGACAGTGACGGTGGCATCGCCGGAACAGACACCATGCGGCTGCATGGCAGTGGCAATGGTGTCCTCGAGCAGCAGCATGGTGATGAAGGAGGCGCGGAGCGGCCCGCTGCCATCGCGCGCTGTCGTCGCATAGACAAGGGCAGTCACATCATCGTCAAGAAGCTCGAGCTGGACAATCGGCCCTGCCTCGCTTTCGATCATCCAGCGGCGTTTTGACAGCGCCATTACCTCACACGGGCCCGAGGCCGGAGGATTCTGGACAAGCTCGTTCATCTGGGCCTTGATCGGCACGTGCATTCGGCAATCCCCTTGGTCAGCGCGGAAGCTGGTGACAAAATTCACCCCTTTGTTACCATGCGTTAACTTGCTGTTAAGAATAAATTTTGCCTCCTGCATTTTCTGATTCTTAAGATTGATACAAAGATATGATAAATTCCGTCAGGGTCGCATATCATTCATCTTTTTGGTCTGTTGTTTGGTGATAACATCCCGGATATGGTCCAATTCCAACCTGCCCACGAAAGACAAAGTGAAGCTTCCGCCATGTCCGAATCGGTCTCTGTCACGAGTAAAAAGATGACTGCAAATCTGCTGTGGGTGCCCACACCGGACGCCATATCCACAAGCCAGGTTGCGGATTTCGCCAGCTTTGCGAAAGCCCGCGCCGGCATGGACTGGCAGGGTAATTTCCAGGCCCTTTGGCGCTGGTCGACCGATCAGAATGCAACCTTCTGGGATCTGTTCTGGGACTGGCATGGCGTAATTGGCGACAAGGGTGACAGGCTGATCGAGGATGAATCCGCCATGCCGGGCGCGCGATTCTTTCCTGATGCCAGAATGAATTATGCCGAGAACATGCTTGCCGAGGCCGATGACAGGCTGGCCATCTCGGCGCATTGCGAGGATGGTCGGCATGTTCGCCTGACACGCCGCCAGTTGAAAGACCGGGTGATGCGGCTTGCCGGCTGGATGCGGGAGAACGGCATCAGCGAGGGTGACCGGGTCGCCGCCTATATCCCCAACATTCCCGAGGCGGTGATCGCCATGCTGGCGACGGCGTCGCTTGGCGGTATCTTTTCCAGCTGTTCGCCCGATTTCGGGCTTGGCGGGGCCAACGACAGGTTTGGCCAGATCGAACCGAAGCTTCTGATCGCCTGCGATGGCTATCACTATGCCGGCAAGAGCTTCGACCGTCTCGATCTGGTTCGTGATCTGGCGGCGTCCATGCCGTCGGTCACACATTGCCTGGTCATTCCTTTCCTTGATGAGGCGCCCGATCTTGCCGGCCTGCCAAATGCCTCTCTGTTTGCCATGGCAGAGGATCATGCGCCGTTGCGATCCTTCGTGCGGGTCGGTTTCAACGCGCCGCTCTATATCCTTTATTCAAGCGGCACCACGGGCGCCCCGAAATGCATTGTTCACGGGGTTGGCGGTGTGACGCTGCAACATGCCAAGGAACTGCGGCTTCACAGCAATCTGATGCCGGATGACAGACTGTTCTTCTTTACAACCTGCGGCTGGATGATGTGGAACTGGATGGTGTCCGGATTGATGGTCGGCACGCCAATCGTGACCTATGAGGGCAACCCGTTTCACCCCGGGCCGGAACGGCTCTGGCAGATGGCGGAAAGCGAGGGGCTGACGCATTTCGGGGTTTCGGCCAAATATGTCGATGCCGTTCGGAATGCCGGCTATGCGCCCGGCACCACGCTGGATCTGTCGGCGCTGCGGGTGATGATGTCCACCGGGTCTCCACTGTCCGCCGAGGCGTTTGCCTTCATCTATGAGCAGGTCAAACCGGACCTGCAGCTGGCGTCAATCTCCGGCGGCACCGACCTGATTTCCTGTTTTGTCCTTGGCACGCCAACGCAGCCTGTTTACGCCGGTGAAATCCAGACGCGCGGCCTCGGCATGGCGGTGCAGGTTCTGGATGATGACGGCAACCCTGTCATTGGACAGCAAGGCGAGCTGTGCTGTCTGAAGCCCTTCCCGTCGATGCCGGTGAAGTTCTGGAACGACCCTGACGGGGCTAAATATCGGGCTGCCTATTTCGAGCATTTCGAAGGGGTCTGGCGGCATGGCGACTGGGCAACGCTGACGGAACGTGGCGGGTTGGTCATTCATGGCCGGTCCGATGCCACGCTCAACCCCGGCGGAGTGCGGATAGGCACCGCCGAAATCTATCGTCAGGTCGAAGCCTTTGACGACATTGAAGAGGCGCTGGTCATAGGCCAGTCATGGGACAATGACGTACGCGTGATCCTGTTTGTGCGTATGGGTGATGGTGCCAGTCTCGATGATGACCTCATCGCTGCGATCAAGGCGCGCATCCGCAGCGGCGCCACGCCGCGTCATGTGCCGCACCATATCATCGCCGTGCCGGACATTCCGCGCACACGGTCCGGCAAGATCACCGAGCTGGCAGTTCGTGACATCATTCACGGGCGGCAGGTCAAGAACACCGAGGCGCTGGCGAATGCCGAAGCCCTGGCACATTTCAGGGATCTGCCACAGCTGGCCGAGTAGCATGCGGCTCTGAGTCAAAGTCCCTGGCGGATCAGGGTTTGCACGGCGCTGCTGTTGGCGAAGCGTTTGCGGTTCTGGCGATAATGCGGCAGTGCCATCATCAACTGCGCGGTTTCCGATTGTTTCAGCGCGGCCTCATCATCAAGATTGTCAAGCTTCGCCGCGCTGCAGATATTGGCGATGTAAGTGTGATTCGCCCCTACCCGGTCGGCCACCGCCCGGTATTTTGATTTTGACCCGACAGGCCATTTCTCGCGAAGAATTGTCATCACGACGAAATTCACCTCATCGCCCCACGTAGCGGCGACAGCCTGTTCGGCCAGAAACGCCGCGCCAATGGCCGCTATCGCCGACATCGTATCCGGGTCATCGGACATCGCCTCGCCCTGATCATGATCGAGCCAATGGCCAAGAAGATTGATCCTGTCAGCCGCGTCCAGCCCCATAAGCCGAGGATGCACCGCGCCTTCATGGTCGGTCGGGTCGATATCGATGATGTCGGATTCGCCCATCAGGCGAAGCAGGGTTGTTGGCATGACACGGCCTCCCGGTGCCGGATTGAAACCGATAGCCTTGTAGGCAGCATCGCACCGGCTGGCAACAGCTTCCTTTGTTCAGGCTGCCGGCTCTATCCCGGGGCGCGGCTGCCGGGCGCGCACGAATTCGCGCCACGCGATAAACAGGCAACTGCCAATCACCACGGCACCGCCGGCAATTTCAACGGCTGACATGACCTCGCCGAACAGCAGGAACGCGACGATGGCGGCAAGCGGGATCTGCAGATAGCGCATCGAGGATATCACCACCGCCTCGGAGAATTTATAGGCCGATGTGATGCATAGCTGGAGCCCCGCCGCCACGGCGCCAAGGATCATCAGATCAAACATAACCGGCTTGCTGACGGTCATCGGCACATCGGGCAACATAAAGGCAAGCAATGTCAGCAACACGGCCCCACTGCCATTGTACCAGACAGCCACACTGAATGGATGATCGGCCTTGCCAAGGCGTCGCAGCATGATTGCCAGACCAGCGCTGGCGATGGCTCCGGCAACGCCAAACCCCACACTCGGCGAAAAGCCGCCACCGAACGGATCCGTCAATAGAACAATGCCAATCATGCCGGTGACCACCGCGCTCCAGCGATAGATGCCGATGATCTCGCCAAGCAGCAGCGGCGACAGGATGGTGATAAAAATCACCGAACTCTGTAGTAACGCCGTCGCCTGGCCAAGCGGCAGAAGCCGGATCGAGGTGAACCAGCAGGCCATCGCAATACAGCCTAACCCGATCCGCACCATCAGGGTACGCCGCGCGTTGATTTGCAAGAAAGCGCGCCCACGCACAAGAACCGCCGGCAACACCAACAGCGGCACCGAAAAGATGAAGCGATACATCAACAGCGTGACCAGCGGGATGCCGTCACCAATAAGTTTGACGATCAGCCCCGTCCCCACGCCGAACATAATCGTCATGAGGGTCAGAAGAATGCCGATAAAGGAACGCGGAAGAAGCACCGGGATATCCGTACTGTGAGTACTTTGAGCTTACGGTGTTTGTGGCGAGAGGGCCATCTCGGAATGCACCCCGCGCCCTGAAAGATCGGGTTTTCACAATCACCATGGCTTTACTTCCGGATCACCATCCCTATCTCTTGATAATGACAATTTCGCGTTGTCAGCACAAAGCAGGCTGGATGATGCAAGCCGGATGCGGCAAGCTGAATAATGCCATCCAACCAGCCAACTTGGCAGGAGACCATCTTTCCCATGCGCAAAACCACCCTTTTGGCCGCCGCCGCGGCTCTCATCATCGGGGTTTCTGCCCTGTCCGCCACCGCCGGTGTGATTGAAGACCGAAAAGCCAACTTCAAGGCCAACAATTTATCGATGCGCGCCATCGGTGCCGCGCTCAGCGCC
The DNA here is from genome assembly GCA_913031555.1 of uncultured Alphaproteobacteria bacterium. Classification (GTDB taxonomy): domain Bacteria; phylum Pseudomonadota; class Alphaproteobacteria; order Puniceispirillales; family Puniceispirillaceae; genus UBA8309. The sequence goes on from CAJWDO010000137.1 coordinate 5,214, forward strand.
GGTGATTTCGACACTGTGGCGGGTGAAGCCGAGAAAATTGCCGCCTGGGCCATG
>CAJWDO010000138.1 GCA_913031555.1 uncultured Alphaproteobacteria bacterium
TCGCGGATGGTGTCTGTCTCGCCAATATGATTCATCAGGATCAGGATCAGGCCGGCATTCAGTTGTTCCGATTGCGTGGGGCTCAGCCCTTCATGCGCCTGCAGCAACTCATTGAACAACGCGTCACTGTCCGCGCCAAGATTGAAATCGGTGTTCAGCGCCATGCTTCCCTCTTTCACGCGGTGACAGCAGCGGCAGCTGCGCAGCTGACAAGAGCGGCGCGGATATCGTCCGGTCCCGGTGCCAGCCAGCGCGCGGCGACATGCTGGTCCGGCCGGATCAGATAGACAGCATGGCCATAACGTTCCTGAACACGGCCATCAGCATCGCCGAAACCGCCGCGACCAACCCTCACAAGATCGACGTCATCGGGAAGGGCGGCAGGGGCTTCGGCATCGCCGGTGACAAGACAGACAAACCGCCCGCCAAGCTGGCTCATCAGCCATGTCGCCCTGCCATCACGGTCGCTCAGCGGCGCGTCAAGTGCCACCATGCCGATCTTCTGCGGCACGTCAAAGCTGCCATCATCCCGGCTGTTCAGCGGGCTGCCATCCAGATGGCAGGGCACCGAAAGACGGCCGGCATTGACGACCCGCCGCGCGAAGGGCGTGTCAACAGCAAGGCTCAGCGCGGCATTGCGGAAGGCCATCTCGACCCCCGGTTCGGGCGACATGAACCGCGACGTCCAGCTGGAATTCCTGATATTCTCATCCGCTCCGTGAATGCGTTCCTGATTATAGCTTTCCAGCAGGTCGGGCGCGGCGCTGCCGGTCACGACCCTGGCAAGCTTCCAGCACAGATTGTCGACATCATGCATGCCGCCATTACCGCCGCGCGCGCCAAAGGGCGAGACGACGTGCGCTGAATCGCCGACAAAGATCAGCCGGTCATGGACAAACCGTTCAATGCGGCGGCAATTGAAGGAATAGACCGACACCCAGTCCAGCTTGAAGGGACGACCGCCAACGACTTTTTCGATCCGCGGGATGACGTTCTCCGGCTTTTTCTCTTCCTCCGGGTCGGCGTCGGGCCCCAGCTGCAAATCGATGCGGTAGATATTGTCAGGCTGCTTGTGAAGCAACGCCGACTGGCCGGGATGGAAGGTGGGGGTGAACCAGAACCAGCGTTCGGACGGAAAATCCGCCTGCATCTCGACATCGGCGATGAGGAAGCGTTCCTCGAAATGCCGGCCCTCGAAATCAAGCCCGAATTGCCGGCGGATGCGGCTGTTGGCACCGTCGCAGGCCAGAAGATAGTCGCCGCGCAAGGTGTAGGCACCGTCTGGCGTCTCGATCTCGGCGGCGACGCCGGTTTCATCCTGTCCAACTGACAGCACCCGGTTCTTGAAACGCAAATCGATCAGATCGGGGAAGTCGGCACAGCGCTCGACCAGATATTGCTCGACATAATATTGCTGCAGATTGATGAAGGCCGGGAATTTGTGACCATCCTCGGGAAGAAGGTCGAAATTATAGACCTCGCGATCACCGCGATAGACCCGGCCAAGCTTCCAGGTGACGCCCTTCTCCAGCATCTGCTCGCCAATGCCGAGCCGGTCGAAGATTTCGAGGCTTCGCTTGGCCCAGCAGATGGCGCGGCTGCCAACCGACACGACATTGTTGTCATCGACGACGATGCTGGCGACACCATGCGTTGCCAGATCGATGGCCGCCGCCAGCCCGATAGGGCCGGCGCCGACAATAATCACCGGCGCTGATGCGGTGGTCCCGCCCGACAATTCGGGCGGCGTCACATAGTCAAAGGGCTCAAACCGGTATTTTGCCATGGTCAATCAGTCCTCCCCGCCGCTAGCCATTCTGCAGTGCGTTCCACATCTCCATGTCACGCTCGGCCGTCCAGATTCGCGGTGTGTCGATTCCTTTCGCTTCGTCAAAGGCCCGCGCGACATTGAAAGGAAGGCAATGTTCGTAAATGGCATAATCGGCGAATTTCGGATCGCATTCCTCGCGCACCGCGTCCCACGCATCCTTCAGCGTGCCGCCGCGCGCCGCCACCATTGCTGCCGGGCGGTAGGTGCTGGCGACGAAATCACGGGTGTTTTCGATTGCGCTTGTCACCATCTCGTCGCCAACAAGCGCGTCGCCGCGCCCCGGCGCGATGGCGGCAGGTTGAAAGGCGGCGATATTGTCAAGCGTGCCGCCCCAGTCCCTGAAATGCCCGTCACCGCAATAGCAGGCCGAATGATATTCGACGATATCGCCGGTGAACATGACCTGCTCGTCCGGCACAAAGGCCACGATATCGCCGGCGGTATGCGCCCGGCCAAGAAACATCAACTCAACCCGGCGGCGGCCAAGATTGACCGTCATCCTGTCGCTGAAGGTGATCGTCGGCCAGGTCAGGCCGGGAATGCTCTCATGGCCCTCGAAAAGGCGGGGGAAGCGGGCGAATTCGCTGTCCCAATCCTCCTGCCCGCGTTCATGGATCATTGAATGGCAGGTCTGCGAGGCGATGATTTCGGACGCGTCATAGGCCGAGGCGCCAAGCACCCGAACAGCGTGATAATGCGACAGCACGACATGCTTGATCGGCTTGTCTGTGACCGAGCGGATTTTTTCGACCACTATGCCGGCAAGGCGCGGCGTTGCCTGCGCGTCGATGATCATCACGCTGTCATCGCCGATGATGACGCCGGTATTCGGATCACCCTCGGCGGTAAAGGCCCACAGATCGTGGCCGATCTCGGTAAAGCTGATCGTCTTTTCGCTCAGGTCACCTTGCGAGGCAAAGCTTTTAGCCATGATATTCTTCCACTGTCTGGTCAATGCGCCCAAAGATACTGGCGCCGTCATCATCATGCATTTCAATTCCAACGCGGTCACCAAACCTCATGAAAGGGGTCGTCGGCTTGCCGTCTCGAATCATCTCCACCATACGGATTTCGGCGAGGCAGGAATAGCCCCTGCCACCATCCGCCACAGGCCGACCCGGACCACCATCCGAATCGCGGTTCGACACGGTGCCGGAGCCGATGATGGCGCCGGCGCGAAGGTTGCGCGATTTCGCGGCATGCGCGACCAGTCTTGCCAGACTGAAGGTGGCGTCGGTGCCGGCATCGGCGCGGCCAAGCGCATCGCCATTCAGGTCAACTTCCATGATTCGGTGCAGCACGCAGTCACGCCAGGCGTCACCAAGCTCGTCAGGCGTCACGGCGACGGGAGAGAAGGCGGTCGATGGTTTCGACTGAAAGAACCCGAATCCCTTGCCAAGCTCGGCCGGGATCAAATTGCGCAGCGATACGTCATTGACCAGCATCACCAGCTTGATATGCGCCGCCGCGTTGGTCTCGGACACGCCCATCGGCACATCATCGGTGATCACCGCCACCTCGGCCTCCATATCGATTCCCCAGGATTCATCGGGGATCGGAATGGGCGCGTGTGGCGGCAGAAAATCGTCCGATCCGCCCTGATACATCAGCGGGTCGCTCCAGAAACTCTCCGGCATTTCGGCGCCGCGAGCCTGCCTGACAAGCGCCACGTGATTGACATAGGCCGACCCGTCGGCCCACTGATAGGCGCGCGGTAGTGGCGAATGCGCGGCCGCCTGATCAAATGGCATGCCCTCAAGACCGCCGGACTCAAGTTCGGCCGCCAACGCCGCCAGGCGCGGTGCCAGCGTTGCCCAGTCATCAAGAGCAGCCTGCAGGGTGGGGGCGATGTCCGTCACCGCCGTACAGCGCGCCAGATCACGGGTGACGATGACGAGCTGTCCGTCGCGGGTACCATCATTGAGGGATGCAAGTTTCATCGATAATTCCTTTTCTGTGCGGTGGCAATCCGGCCTCAACTCCTGCGTCAACTGGCAGCGTCCGAGGTGCCTCCCACCGCGCCTTACGGGGTGCCGTCGAAATGTTTCTCCAGCCCGCACCAACAATCAATATAGTCATCCTGGAGGCTGTCAGTCGTCGCGGCGAACCGGCTGACCTTTTGCGGAAAGCGGGTCTCGAACATGAAGGCCATGGTGTCGGTCAGCTTGACCGGTTTCAGATCGGCATTCGAGGCCTTTTCAAACGCGTCAAGATCGGGGCCATGCGGCAACATCATGTTGTGCAGGCTGACGCCGCCGGGGACAAATCCTTCTTCCTTGGCGTCATACTGGCCGGTGATCAGCCCCATGAATTCGGACATGATGTTGCGATGATACCAGGGCGGCCGGAAGGTATTCTCGGCCACCGCCCAACGCGGCGGGAAGATCACGAAATCGATATTCGCGGTGCCGGCGGTTTCGGACGGTGCGGTCATGACCGTAAAGATTGACGGATCAGGATGATCAAACCTGATCGCACCTACCGGTGAGAATGTAGACAGGTCATAAGAATAGGGCGTGTAATTGCCATGCCAGGCAACAACATCCAGCGGTGAATGGTCAAGGCGGGTGGTGTGAAATCCGCCACACCATTTGATGACAAGCTGATGCGCAGTGTCATCATCCTCGAATGCGGCAACAGATGTCTTGAAGTCACGCGGGTTGGCAAGGCAGTTCGCGCCAATCGGGCCACGGTCAGGCAAGGTAAATTTGGCCCCGTAATTCTCGCAGATATACCCGCGGGCCATCTTCGCATCGGTGCGAATCTTGGCCATCATGCCCCGCGGCAGCACGGCAATGTGCCCGGATGGCACAACCATCCGGCCCATTTCGGTAAAAATGTCCAGCGTGCCGCTTTCTGGGACAATCAGCATTTCAGCATCGGCATTCAGTAATACGCGATCGGTCATATTTTCATTAAAGGCGTAAAGGCTAGCAGCCATGCCAAGATGCTGACGCGCATCGCCGGTACTGGTCATGGTCCTGATGCCATAAATGAAATCGCAGGGTGTGTTGGGTGCATGCAGCGGGTCCCATCTATATTGTCCCAGCGGCAGGTCGTGCGGGTCGCGATCTGGCGCCGTCTTCCACAGCGGCACGTCAATCTTTGTAAAGCGCCCGGTATGCCGGACAGACGGTCGAATTCGATAAAGCCATGACCGTTCATTGGTCGATCTTGGTGCCGTGAAGGGGGATCCGCTCAGCTGTTCGGCATAGAGGCCATAAGCGCATTTCTGCGGTGAGTTGCGCCCTTGCGGCAGCGCCCCCGGCAGCGCCTCGGTTTCAAAGTCATTGCCAAAGCCCGGCATCATCAGAGGTGTGTCGGACATGCGACTCTCCCGTCTCCATTACGGATTGACAATCATTTCAAATGAAATGATTGTCAATGATATTTATTGTGGTCGGTCACCGCCACAAAGTGG
>CAJWDO010000139.1 GCA_913031555.1 uncultured Alphaproteobacteria bacterium
AGCCGTGTGCGGGCGCTGCTTCGCCGGGCGCATCCGGCGCTTGCCGATGACATCCTCGAATTTCACGATCTGCACTTCAATCAGTCGACCATGGAAATCAGCCGCGCCGGTCAGGCTGTGTCGCTTGGCCCGAAGGAATGCCGACTGCTGGCCATTCTGATGGAACGTCCCGGGCGTGTCTTCAGCCGGGCGCAGCTTCTCGATCTTGTCTGGGGACATGGTGTCTTTGTTGAGGAGCGGACGGTCGACGTCCATATCTCGCGGCTCCGCAAGGCAATCAACGGCCCGATGAGCGCGGCTGGCAAGGCGGCGAATCTGATTCATTCCGTTCGCGGCAGCGGCTACGCCCTTCGCAACCCGGCCGACCCGAACTGACAGCCTGCCGACCGGCGCCGTCAGGCTGGGACGGACTGTCGGAACCGCTGGATTAGCGGCGCCGAAGATGGCACGATGCCGGCCGATCCAATGGCTGACCGGAGAGTGCCATGACCCCGCCCGAATCCCCCGACGGGGCCCATTTCATTCCGCTTGCGGTGATCATGTCGGAATATGACGGCAGGCTGGCCTCCTATATCGAGGCCACCGGAAGCCACGACAATGTTATTACCATGCGGGTCGAGATGGATGTGGCCGGCGTGAAGGGGCGCAAATTCATGACAGCTGTCGCCGTGACCCGGAATTTCGACAGCGCCGAAGCGCTTCAGGATGCCGCCGCCGAGGAATGCCCTTCAGACCATGATTGCGTGTTCGCCTGGGTGCCGGCCGACAGGTTTGGTGGTGATGATTTCGGCATCTATATCGATGATATCGGTGTTGGCGAGCAGCTTCAGAACGGTCTTGTCGCCGAGATTATCGAGCAGGCCGGCATCGAGGCTGCGGTTGCCGCCGGCACCGTCTCATGATGCGCGGCCGCGTTGCCCGGCGCAGCGTTTCGAGCAATAGCGCACATGCTCCCAGTCGCGTTCCCACTTCTTGCGCCAGGAAAACGGCCTGCCACAGCTGGCGCAGAGCTTTGTCGGCAGGTCCCGTTTCTGTAACCGTTTTGTCATATTCACGTCGTATCCATTGTGTCTGACACATGTTAACAGGTTGTCCCGATGACAAGTCCCCGCAATGTTCTTTTTCTGTGCACGGGAAATTCGGCGCGCTCGATTCTGGCCGAGGCCATTCTGCGGCATGAAGGTGCCGGCCGTTACAGCGCCCATTCTGCCGGATCGCGGCCCACCGGCGCGCCACACCCGGCGGCGCTGGAAACTTTGCGCGCGCGTGGGCTGGACCATGGCTTCGCACGTTCGAAAAGCTGGGATGAATTTGCCGGCGCCGGGGCGTCGCGGATGGATCTGATCATCACCGTCTGTGCCAGCGCCGCCGGAGAGGTCTGTCCGATCTGGCCCGGACATCCCCATACCGCGCATTGGGGCGTTGATGACCCTGCCGCCATCACCAGCAGCGAGGCCGACATTCTTGCCAGATTCGCTGTAGCCTTTGACCGGATGACGGCCCGTATTGATGCGCTGCTGGCGCTTGGCGACGCGCCTGTTGCAGAATTGCTGCCGGCGATCCGCCGCATTGGAGACCTGCCATGAGCGTACCATCGATATCCCGCCAGCTGGCGGCAGAGGCGGTCGGCACGATGGTCCTGCTGGCCACTGTCATAGGGTCGGGAATCATGGCCGAGAGGCTGGCCGGCGGTAATGTCGCTGTGGCGTTGCTTGGCAACACCATTCCGACCGGCGCCATCCTCTATGTCCTGATCACCATTTTCGGACCGGTATCCGGGGCGCATTTCAATCCCGCGGTGACGCTGGCCTTTGCCATCCGCCGCCAGATCACAGCCCGTCGCGCGCTGATCTTCATTGTCATGCAGGTCGGTGGCGGCCTGTGTGGCGCAATGCTGGCGCATCTGATGTTCGAGATGCCGCTGTTGCAGCTGTCGCAGAATGTGCGCACCGGTGGCGCGCAATGGCTGTCTGAGTTTGTTGCGACCCTCGGGCTGCTGACAGTGATTTTTGGAGGCCTGCGCTGGCGCCCCGAATCCATTCCAATGCTGGTCGGGCTCTATATCACGGCTGCCTACTGGTTCACCGCATCGACAAGTTTCGCCAATCCGGCGGCGACAATCGCGCGCTCCTTCACCGACAGTTTTTCCGGGATTCTGCCGGCGCACGCGCCAGGCTTCATCATCGCCCAGCTGGCGGCGGCCTGCATCGCGCCGGTGGCTCTTGGCTGGATGTTTGCCGATCCCGACTGACATCATGGATGAGGTGGCGGACGAGGTGGCGGATGACAAGTCGGCGGCCCTTCTCTACTATCCCGCCGAAGATGGAGGCGCGACGTGACCCACACATATGACAAGCCCGCGATAGCCCTTTCGGTGGCGCGGATGCTTCTGGAAATCAGGGCGGTTCTGTTCCGCGCCGATGACCCGTTCACCCTGACATCCGGCATGAAAAGCCCGGTCTATATCGACTGTCGCAAGATCATCGCCTTTCCACGTATGCGTGCGCAGATGATGGATTATGGCCGCACCGTGATCATGAATGACATCGGTTATGAAAGCCTTGATGCCGTCGCCGGCGGCGAGACAGCCGGCATCCCCTTTGCCGCCTGGCTCGCCGAGCGTACCGGACTGCCGATGCATTATGTCCGCAAGAAGCCAAAGGGATTTGGCCGTGATGCGAGGATTGAGGGTGACATCCGGGATGGCCAGCGCGTGCTGCTTGTCGAGGATCTGACCACCGATGGCGGCAGCAAGCTCAGCTTTGTCAACGCCATCCGCGAGGCCGGTGCCGAGGTCGGCCATACCTTTGTGATCTTCTATTACGACATCTTCAAGGATACGCCGGAAAAGCTGGCGGCCGAGGGAATCCGGCTTCACCATCTTTCAACCTGGTGGGATGTGCTGGCGGCAAGCCGTGAGTCGGCGAGTTTCGACGAGGCGACGCTGTCCGAGGTCGAGGCGTTCCTTCATGACCCGCGCGGCTGGTCAAAGTCCCATGGTGGTGCATAATCCAGTGCTGCATAATCTGGCGGTCTCGACCTGCCACATTCTGTAATCGGAACATGACAGTCGGAGGCGTTTCATGACCATTGATTTTGACAGTTTTACACCGCTGGCCTCGCTCATCGGGGGCGTGATGATAGGCGTCGCGGCGTTGTTGCTGATGTTGATGCATGGCCGGGTGATGGGCGTGAGCGGCATTCTCGGGGGCATTCTGGGCGGCATTCTTTCGTCAGCAGAAAAGTCGGATATCTCGTGGCGAGTGCTGTTTGTCATTGGCGTTCTGGCCGGCCCGTTCGCGTTGATGGCGATGACAGGTGCGCCGGTTGAACGCGCCGCCGTCGCGTCCGGTCTCACGCTGCCGATCGCCGGGTTTCTCGTTGGCCTGGGAACCGCCATCGGGGCTGGATGCACATCCGGGCACGGCATCTGTGGTCTGGCGCGACTGTCTGTTCGCTCGGCAATTGCCGTCGGCATTTTCATGACCACAGCGATCATCACCGTCTATATCGTCAGACATCTGGTCTAAGGGAGGGTGATCATGACACGTGCGGTTTCATTGATCCTGATTGGCACCCTGTTCGGTGCCGGACTAGCGCTTTCCGGCATGCTGAACCCGGCCAAGGTTGCCGGGTTCCTCGATCTGTTCGGCGTCTGGGACCCGTCCCTTGCCTTTGTGATGGGTGGCGGTGTTATCGCCAATTTCATCGGGTACCGCATCACGACACGGCGCGCAGCACCTGTCTTCGACGGTGGGTTCGCCATCCTGACACGTACCGACATTGACAGCCGACTTCTCCTCGGCGCGGCACTTTTCGGTGTAGGCTGGGGCCTTGCCGGTCTCTGTCCGGGACCGGCCATTGCCTCCATCCTGATGGTGCCTGGCGAGGTCGGGCTGTTCGTGCTGATGATGCTGGCCGGACTTGCCGTTGGACGGATGCTGACGGGTGGACCGGCGGCGCGCCCGGCGGCACAGGTCTAGTCACCGGTGGTTATAGTCGCGGGCGGTTATAGTCGCGGGCGGTCATGGTCACGGGAAGTTTGCCAGACCTCTTTACAGCAAGCGCGGTTGGCGACAGACTCGGCCCTATGACAGATGCCCCGTGCTTTGACATCGACATGGAGGCCTTCTGGCACGATCCCTATCCAACGCTGGCGCGGATGCGGGACGAAGCCCCGGTGGCCTATGTTCCGCAGCTTGACGGCATCGTCCTGACCCGTCGTGACGACATCGATCACTGGGAAAAGCGCGTTGATGTGTTCAGCTCCGAACAGCCTGGCGGGCTGATGACCAGCCTGATGGGCCGGAACATGATGCGCTGTGACGGCGACGAGCATCAGCGCCAGCGTCGCCAGATGCAACCCGCCGTGTCACCGCGCACGGTCTCGCGGCACTGGCAGCGCGCCTTTCATGGCGCGGCGGCGGATATCCTGCGGGACCTTGCGCCGCGCGGTGGTGGCGAGCTGTGCCGTGATTATGCGATGCTGTTGTCCGGTGAGGCTTTACGGCTGATCACCGGTCTTGCCAACGTATCTGCCGGCGAGATGGACGCGCACTCACAGGCAATGATTGACGGCATCGCCAATTATGCCGGCGATCCGGCCATTGAATTACGGTGCCGTCAGGCTGTCGCGATGCTTGATGCGGCGATTGACGAGACGCTGGCGGGTTTCGCGCGGAATGATCCCGATCCCGATTCGCTGGCTGGTGTCTCGGTGATCGCCGTATTGCAGCGTGCCGGCGCGCCGGTGGACGAAATCAGGGCGAATGTAAAGCTTGTCATCAGTGGCGGTCAGAACGAGCCTCGCGATGCGCCATGCCGCCCAAGCCATCAAATGCTGAAAAAGTTGAACAGTTGTTGTATGAGTTGCAAACATCTCTTATGTCGAAGGGATTGGTGCCCTTCGCTCGCAGGGCGATGAAGGGGCGGTATGCAGGAGCGTTCCATGGAAACGCATCAAGCATTCACGGTCTAAATTCAACCGAGCGACACCTTGTCTCAATCCACGCGAAGAGTGTCGATTCGTTTTATCGCGAGCAAGCGTACGTTGCGTTCATACATGGAAATGTTCTGCGCCACACGGAGCTAATACGCGCCGGCATACGATGCTCTTCAGTGCGCGTTTCGCTCGTGTATCAAAAGTCATTGCGACTGGCAGGAGCCAAGATGATGAGCTCACAACAAACGACGCGTATCAACATACACGGCGTGTGCACTGCTTGGAGTGCTCAAACGTGCGCCGTT
>CAJWDO010000140.1 GCA_913031555.1 uncultured Alphaproteobacteria bacterium
ATCAGGAACGGCTTGGTCAGGTGGCGCGCGCGCCGCGCTGGGCGCTGGCGCATAAATTTCCTGCCGAACAGGCCGAAACAATTCTCAACGCGATCGACATCCAGGTCGGGCGTACCGGCGCGCTGACACCGGTGGCAAGGCTGGCGCCAATAACCGTCGGCGGCGTCGTGGTCTCCAACGCCACCCTCCACAATGAAGATGAAATCCGCCGCAAGGACATCCGCATCGGCGACCGGGTGGTGATCCAGCGGGCCGGCGATGTGATACCACAGGTTGTGAGGGTGATCGGTGATGCCCGTCCTGCCAACAGCACCGAGTTCGTCTTTCCCGACACCTGTCCGGAATGTGGCGCACCGGCAATCCGGCCCAAGGGCGAGGCGGTGCGGCGCTGTACCAACAGCCTTGATTGCCCGGCGCAGCGTCTGGAATGGCTGAAACATTTCGTGTCACGTGACGCCTTTGACATTGAAGGTCTTGGCGCGCGGCAGATCGACCAGTTCGTCGGCCTGAACTGGGTCATGCGGCCTGCCGATATATTCCGCCTTGCCGAAAGGCGTGGGGAAATGGCGGCGCTCGATGGCTATGGCGATATTTCGATCACCAATCTGCTGGCCGCTATCGAGGCCCGCCGGGAAATCGGTTTTGAACGCTTCATCTTCGCGCTTGGCATCCGGCAGGTTGGCCAGGCGACAGCGCGCATTCTGGCCCTGCATTTCACGACCCCCGAGGCACTGCTGGCCGCGCTGTCGCCGCAGGCCGATCTCGAGGCGACAACCACCGATCTGGTGGCTATCGACCAGATAGGGGAGGCCATGGTGGCGGACCTGATCGGTTTTTTCACCAATGACAGCAACCGCGCCGCGGTGGTTGATCTCCTTGCCATGCTGAATGTCGTACCGCCTGAACGCCCGTCGGAGGACAGCGCGGTCAGCGGCAAGACGATTGTCTTCACCGGCACGCTTGCCGGCATGTCACGCGCCGAGGCGAAGGCCCGCGCCGAATCCCTCGGCGCCAAGGTATCCGGCTCGGTCTCGGCAAAGACGAATTATCTGGTCGCCGGTGCCGATGCCGGATCAAAAGCCCGCAAGGCGTCCGAGCTTGGCGTGACAGTCCTCAGCGAAGAGGAATGGCTGGCGCTGATTAATGTCTGATTTGGGGCGAAGTCCGCAGCCTAAATCGGTGCGCAGGCCGCCTTCAGCCAGGCAAGGCAGTCCGTCTCACCCATCAGATGAGGTGCCAGCGCCGCCTCGACCCGCATGTGATAGGCGTTAAGCCACTCCCGCTCGGCCGGCAGCAGCCTGTCGGCATCGATCAGCCGCCTGTCGATCGGGCACAGGGTGATGGTCTCGAACCCCATGAAGCCGTCCTCGTCGGGCGCGGTAGCGGTGATCAGCGTTTCGGTCCGGATCCCCCATTCACCGGGGCGGTAGCATCCCGGTTCATTGGACAGCAGCATGCCGGTATCCAACGGTACGGTGCCGCGTTTGGAAATGCTTGCCGGGCCCTCATGGACCTGCATCACATGCCCCACCCCATGCCCGGTACCATGCGCGTAATCAAGCCCCGCCGCCCACATCGGCGCACGGGCAAGCGCATCGATCTGCTGGCCTGTCGTCCCGGCGGGAAAACGCGCCGTCGCCACCGCGATATGCCCCCGCAGCACCGCCGTGAAGGCGGTGATCATCTCGGACGTCGGTGTGCCGATGGCCATGGTGCGGGTGATGTCGGTGGTGCCGTCATTGTAATGCGCGCCTGAATCGACCAGCAGCAGGCTGTCCTCGACAAGTACGCTGTCCAGTCCGGCGATAGCGCGGTAATGAACAATCGCGCCATTCGGGCCAGACCCGCAGATGGTCTCGAAGCTGGACGCCATAAAACGCGGGCTCGCCCGGCGCAGGGTCAGCAGGTATTTGGCAATCTCTGTTTCACGCAGGCCGCGCGCAGCCCCGCTGTCGAGCCAGGCAAGGAAACGCACCATCACAGCGCCATCCTCACTGTGGGCACGCCGCGTGCCGTCAAGTTCGGCCGCATTCTTCAGCGCCTTCATCGCGGTGACCGGACATGGCGCGGCAACAGGTTCAATCGACGCTTTGACCAGCGGAGCGTGAAGCTGTTGTGGCAGGCTGTCAGGGTCAAACATCACCCGCGCCGCATCGGCATATCCGGCGCGCGGGTCGATCAGATCGGCGAACTGCGCCAGCGGCACGATGGCCACCTCATTCGCCAGATCGCCTTCCATAACGGGTGCCAGGCTGTCCCGGTCACCAAGAAGGATCAGACCGTTCTCACGGTGATAAAGCGCAAACAACAGGTTGATCGGCGTGTTCGACAGGTCGGTGCCGCGAATATTCACCAGCCAGTTCACCGCATCGGCGCGGCTGATCACCACGGCATCGCAGCGCGCCGCCTCAAGATTCTTGGACAGCGCCGCCAGCTTGTCGGCCATCGATTGACCGGCAACACGGTCGGGCATGCGAAATGGTCGTGGGGGCGCGGTGCCCGGCCGCTCGTCATGCCACAGCGCGTCAATGGGATTATCGGCGTCGGCGACAAGCTCGGCCCCGGCCTTGAGGCATGTCTCCTGCAACCTTTCAAAACCGCGTACCGTGACAAGCCGGGGGTCGATGCCGATCCGCGCCCCACTGGCATGCGTACCGTCGAGGAAGCCGCCAAGACCCGCCTCGGGCAGGGTGAATGTCTGCCACAGATCAGGGTCGGACTGATTGGCCATCTGCAGGGTGTAGCGGCCATCGCTGAACAGCGCCGCATCATTCGGCAGGATCAGGCCAAAGCCGGCTGATCCGGTAAATCCACTGATGAAGGCAAGCCTTTCCTCGCGCGCCGGCACCTCTTCACCCTGAAACATATCCTCGCGCCCGGCATACCAGCCATCGAGGCCGCGCTGCGTCAGGAGTGCCCGCAGGCTGGCAAGCTTTTCCGACGGTGTGGTGCTGGTCATTTTGATGTCCCGGAAGATGAGGTGGTCAGGCTGGCAGGATGCCACAACTGCCGGGACAGTCCAAGGCGCGCCGGACGCATGACAATGGTTGTCCACTCTCCAATCCGGATGCGTCTTGCAAGTCGTAGTCCCTGGGCCGAGTAACGGCTTTCCACCATGGCGGCCTGATTGTTCAGGATGCCGGACAGGATGAGCCACCCGCGGTCCGAAAGGCTGGCCCGCTGATCCCCTGCCATCTGGCACAGGGGGCGTGCCAGAATGTTCGCAAGGATGATGTCAAACGGCGCCGCGGCACGAATCTGGCGGGACAGATATCCCTGCGCGCGGACAGCGCGAAGACGGCGCGGCGCGACATGGTTGATGCGCCCGTTCGCGGCCGCCGTCCATACCGCCACCGGGTCGTTGTCAGCGGCATGAAGCCGTGCCCCGGGCCGCGCCCGCAATGCCGCCAGTGCGAGGATGGCCGACCCGCATCCCAGATCAAGGCAGCGTGGCCGCGGATATGCGCCGCCACGAAGGATATTCTCCAGCGCACGAAGACAGCCCTCGGTGGTTGGATGCGTTCCCGACCCGAAGGCCTGCGCCGCCTCGACCTGAACCGGCCAGCTTGCCGCCGGGGGACGGTCCTCGACATGGCCACCGAAAACCCAGAACCGGCCGATCCGCCGGGGCGGAAAGGCGGCGCGATTCTCGGCCAGCCAGTCGCGGTCAGGCAGCGGTTCGATGATGACTGACATCGGCGTATGCCCACAGGCGGCAAAACATGGTGCCAACAGATCATCAATGGCCGCACTGGCCGGCGGTGCGGTGAAAATCGCCTCGATCAGCCAGCCACAGTCACCGTCGCGAAAGTGCGCCGTCGCGGCAGCGTCGAGAAGTTCGGAAAACACCAGCTCAAAACTGCCAAGCTCTTTGACACTCAGGCTTTCATCAAGCTGCAGGCGGGCACTGTGGAGGCTGGTCATTGCGGCGCGTTACGGCTTGCTGACAAAGCCGGCCACGACTTTCTTGTTGCCAGCCTTGTCGAAAGCAATTTCCAGCTTGTCACCGTCAACATGGATGACGTTGCCCATGCCAAATTTCTGGTGAAAGACACGGTCGCCAGCGCCAAACCCGTTCTTGCTGCCGGTCGGCAGGAAATGATCCGCTTCCTTATTGTCCTGCCGCGCCGCCAGCCGGCGCCAGCCGGGGCCATAACCACCGCGCGGCGCATCGCCAAATGCCCCGCCATCAGCAAGCTGCGCCTGCGCGGCACGGCCAAAGGGAATGGCGCCGCCAAGCCCCTGCGCAATATCCTCGATCACCGTTTCGGGCGGCAGTTCCTGGACAAAGCGCGAGGGGATCGAGCTTTGCCACTGGCCATGGATCCGCCGGCTGCCGGCAAAGCTCAGAAAGATCTTCCGGCGCGCCCTGGTGATGCCTACATAAGCAAGGCGGCGTTCCTCCTCCAGCCCGACGGCACCGTTCTCGTCAATCGTGCGCTGGCTTGGGAAGATGCCCTCCTCCCAGCCCGGCAGGAAGACGGTATCAAATTCAAGACCCTTCGCGGCATGCAGCGTCATCAGCATGACCTCGCCCTGGTCGGATTCTGAATCGCCGTCCATGACGAGCGAGATATGTTCCAGGAACCCCTGCAGCGAATCAAAATCCTGCATCGCGTTGACCAGTTCGGTCAGGTTTTCCAGCCGGCCTTCCGCCTCGGGTGTCCGGTTGGCCTGCCACATCGCGGTATAGCCGGATTCATCAAGCACCATCTTGGCAAGCTCGGTATGGGGCAGCGTTCCCGATACCTCTCGCCAGCGCCGTATATCCTGACAGAAGCCGGTAAGCGCGTTGCGTGTCGCCGGCCGCAACTCATCACTTGCCGCAAGATCGATCGCAGCCGCCATGAGGGGTTTGTCCGACGCCCGCGCCTGAACATGAACGGCCTGGATGCTGGCCGTGCCAAGCCCCCGTTTCGGCACATTGATGATCCGCTCAAAGGCAAGATCATCGGCAGGCTGGGTGATCAGCCGCAGATAGGCGATGGCATCACGGATTTCTGCACGTTCATAGAACCGGGTGCCGACAACACGGTAGGGAAGCCCGATGGCGATGAAGCGTTCCTCGAACTCACGCGTCTGGAAACCGGCCCGCACCAGCACGGCAATCTGCGACAGATTCTCGTCTGCGGCCTGCATCGATTCGATTTCGGCGGATACGGCGCGGGCCTCATCAGCACCGTCCCAATAGCCATTGACGCGCAGTTTTTCGCCATCATCGGCCCCGGTGGAGAGTG
>CAJWDO010000141.1 GCA_913031555.1 uncultured Alphaproteobacteria bacterium
GCGCGCCGTCGAGGCGCTGCAACTCCTCGGTGGCGGTCATCACCAGCCTTGCCCCACTCATCCCCAGAGGATGACCAAGTGCGATGGCACCACCATTGCGGTTCACCCGGTCATCATCATCCGCCATGCCAAGTTCGCGCATTGAGGCAAGCCCCTGCGCGGCAAAGGCCTCGTTGATCTCGATCACATCGATCTGCGCGATTGTCAGGCCGGCCCGTGCCAGCGCGCGCTGTGTCGCCGGCACCGGCCCGATGCCCATGATGGCGGGTTCAACGCCGGCGGCGGCGGCTGTCACGATCCGCGCCCGCGGTGTCAGCCCGTGCGTGCGCACGGCCTCGGCACTGGCGATGATCATCGCGGCGGCACCATCATTTACCCCGCTGGCATTGCCGGCCGTCACGCTCCCGCCTTCGCGGAAGGGCGTTGGCAGCTTGGCAAGCTGGTCCAGAGTCGTCTGCGGGCGTGGATGTTCGTCGGTTTCGACGGTGATCGGGTCACCCTTACGCTGCGGGATCACCACCGGGGCGATCTCGGTGGCAAGCCGTCCATTTTTCATCGCGGCGCCGGCCTTTTGCTGTGATCGCAGTGCGAAGGCGTCCTGGTCGGCGCGACTGACCTTCCATCTCTCGGCTACATTCTCGCCGGTCTCGGGCATGGAATCGGTGCCGTAGAGCGCTTTCATCTGGCGGTTCACGAAACGCCAGCCAATGGTTGTGTCATAGATCTCGGCCTTGCGGGAAAAGGCGCTGTCCGCCTTCGGCATGACAAAGGGCGCGCGGCTCATGCTTTCAGAGCCGCCGGCGATCACAAGCCCGCCTTCGCCGGCCCGGATCATTCGCGCGGCCGCGATGATAGCCTCCATGCCCGAGGCGCACAGCCTGTTCACGGTGATACCGGGAACGCTCTGCGGCAGGCCTGCAAGAAGCAGTGCCATCCGCGCGAGATTGCGATTGTCCTCGCCGGCCTGATTTGCCGCGCCGAGGATCACCTCATCAACCGCCGACCAGTCCAGATCTGGGTGGCGTGCCTTCAGAGCATTGAAGGGGTGGGCGGCAAGATCATCCGCGCGCACGCTGGACAGCGCCCCACCGAACCTGCCGATGGGTGAGCGCACGGCATCGCAGATAAACACGTCGGACATCATCGCCCCCTTGCAAGCTGAAAACCTGTTTTCCTGAGGCATGATTACCGGCAGGTGGCTGATGACGCCACCAAAAAAGCCGGTTTGTGGAGGCTAACGTCATCGGGGCTTGCGCGGCGGGGGCAGGCATGCTGTCTTGTGCCAACACCGCCGGAATGGTGCTGGATTGGCGCTGAGCATTAGGGTTGCTTATGACAGACAACACTTCACAGGATGATATGCTGAAGGTCACGCTTCTTGGTACTGGCATTCCCAACCCGCAGATCAACGCCTTTGGCACATCAACGCTGATCGAGGCTGGCGGCCAGCGGGTGCTGATTGATTGTGGCCGCGGGACGGTCATTCGCCTGTCACAGATCGGCCTTGGAGCGGGCTGCGTCGATACGATCATCATCTCGCACTACCATTCGGATCATTATGCCGGCCTGTTCGACATGGCGATGACCGGCAGCATTCCGCAGAAATTCGGTGGACGAAACGCGCCGCTACAGGTCTATGGTCCGCCCGGCATCCGCGACATTGCCGATGGTGCCTGGCTGGCGACCGGTCCGGACCGCGATATCCGGGTGGCTGACAATGAAATCGACCCCGAGCATATGCGCATCATCCCGCATGAATATGCCGAGGGTGTTGTCTATGATCGTGACGGGTTGGTGATCCGCGCCATCAAGGTTGATCATGGTGAGTTCATTCGTCTTGCCTATGGGTTCAGGGTTGAATATGGCGGTCATGTCTTTGTTCACAGCCATGACACGCGCTATAATGAAAACCTTATCGCGCAGGCGCAGGGTGCGGATGTATTCGTCCATGAGGTAGCCGCCGCCCGGTCTGAAACGATGACCAATTATCCGGCGGTGAAAGTCGCGATTGACCATCATGCCACCCCGGCAGAGGTTGGCCGCGTGTTTGCGCAGACAAAGCCGAGGCTTGCCATGCTGACACATCTTGTTTTGCTCAAGCCCGACCCTGTGTCGGTCAATGAGGTGATGACGGAACTGGCGACTGAATATGACGGAACGGTTCTGGTTGCCGAGGATCTGATGACAATCCAGATCGGGCGTAATATTTCGGTTATCCCCTACCGTCATGGTGGCAAGCCTGACGGCATGGTTGGCTAGAAACGCGATGAAGCCGGCGCGCATCGGGCTTTGTGGGCTGCCGCAACTATCACCTTGTGGAAGAAGGTACAGGTAATGAAGGTTCTTGTGACAGGTGCTGCTGGCTTTATCGGCATGCACTGCATTGAAAGGTTGTTGGCGCGCGGTGACAGCGTCGTCGGGATCGACAATCTGAATGATTATTACGAAGTGTCACTGAAGGAAAGCCGACTGGCGCGAATCGCGGACCACCCGGCTTTCAGCAATCATGTGATCTCGATTGAGGATAGGCAGGCCATGGCCGATATCTTTGCGGCTGAGACACCTGACCGTGTGATCCATCTCGCGGCGCAGGCCGGTGTTCGCTATTCGCTGGAGAACCCAAGTGCCTATGTGGATGCGAATCTTGCCGGCTTTATGAATATCCTTGAGGGGTGTCGGCATAATGGCGTCGAACATCTTGTCTATGCCAGTTCATCCTCGGTCTATGGTGGCAACGAGGTGGCACCGTTCAGCGAGCATCACAGCGTTGATCACCCTGTTTCGCTCTATGCAGCAACAAAAAAAGCAAATGAATTGATGGCGCATACCTATAGCCATCTGTTCGACCTGCCGACCACCGGCCTGCGGTTCTTCACTGTCTATGGGCCATGGGGCCGCCCTGATATGGCATTATTCAAATTCACCAAGGCCATGCTCAAGGGCGACGCCATTGATGTTTATAATAATGGCGAGATGGTGCGTGACTTCACCTATATTGACGATATTGTCGAGGGTGTGATCCGGGTGCTTGACAAGACAGCCACGCCAAACCCGGATTTCGATCCGAAGGCGCCTGACCCGCACTCCTCACGCGCGCCGTTCAGGGTGTTCAACATCGGCAATGGCAATCCGGTGCCTTTGATGGACTACATCGGCGCGCTGGAATCAGCGCTAGGTATCACCGCGAAGAAGAACATGATGCCGATGCAACCGGGCGACGTGCCAATGACAAGCGCCGACACCTCTGAACTGGCGGAATGGGTCGGGTTTGCTCCCGACACCGATGTTCGTGACGGTGTGAAACGTTTTGCCGAATGGTTCCTGGCCTATCACGGCAAAAACGACTAGGTGGTTCCTGCCCCGGTCCTGTCATTTGGCTTATGCTCCGCTTCAAGGCAGGCGCGAAGCCTGTTCAGGCTGACCACAAGCTCGTGAAGCTCATCCTTTCCAAAGGCATCTTCGATGGCGGCGTATTTGCGCTGCGATATCTGCCAGATTCGTGTGAACAGGGTTTCGCCCTTTGGCGTCAGCCTGATCACCCGCTGCCGTCGGTCGCGGGACGGCACATGCTCAATCAGCCCCAGATCAGCCAGGTGGCGTGCAATACGTGTCAGCGACGGCGCCAGAATGACGCAACTTTTCGCCAGCGTGGTGGTGTCGAGAGCGCGGCCGCCGGCAAGTGCCCTGATCACCCGCCATTGCTGCAACGTAAGCCCGGCCTCACCGACATGATCACGAAACTGCGCCGTGACGACATCCCGCGCCCGCAACAACGCAATGGTCAGCGAGTCATCATAGCGCGGTGCGTCAACCACCCGTTGCCTCGCGTGACTTCAGGAACTTGTGGATCGTGTTGAACCGCTTTTCCGAAAAGCGGGAATTGATCTCCGTGACCTCCAGCGACAGGGCGAAGGGGCGTTCGCCAACTCGCGGTTTCAGCCACGCCTCGGCCGCCGCGTAGATTGTTTCGGTCACCGCCACCCTGACATCCTCGTCGCGCCCCATCCCCATGCGAAGAGTCATGTCGATGAAAGCAAGCTCATCCTCGCCACTGGCAACCGCGCTGACATCAACCCGCGTGCCGCGAACACGAATGCCGCCAAGCGGGAAGACGCCCGATCCGGTCATCGCATCGCGCAGATGACCACATAGATCCCGCAAATCCAGATCGGGTTCAAGATTGGCGGAATATTCAAAGCTCAGATGCGCCATGGGCCGGTTCCTGTGTCGGGGAGACTATTGACTCGCCAAATCATTTACGGGATCATTTACTTAACATGTGAATTAAATCATACATCAGATCAAAGTCAAACTTTTGGAGCGTTCATGACCCTTGCCGACAATCTTCAGAAGGTGGAGATGTTGCTGTCTTCCCGGCGCGACAGACCGATCCTCAATCATATTGGCGGCAAGGATTGTCCGGCCAGGTCCGGCGCGACCTTTGACAGCGTGTCACCCGTCGACCTGTCCCCGGTCGCGCGAGTCGCACGCGGCGATGCGGCGGATATCGATGATGCCGCCAAGGCGGCCACCGACGCTTTTCCCGCCTGGCGGGATATGGATGGTGCGGCGCGCCGTGTCATTCTTCACCGCATCGCCGACGGCATTGTTGCGCGGGCCGAGGAAATTGCGCTTCTGGAATGTATCGATACCGGTCAGGCGCATCGCTTCATGTCGAAGGCGGCCCTCCGCGGGGCTGACAATTTCCGTTTTTTCGCTGACAAGGCACCCTATGCCCGCGATGGGCAGAGCCTCCACGCCGCCAACCAGTTGAACGTCACCTCGCGGCGGGCAATCGGTCCGGTCGGGGTGATCACGCCCTGGAACACGCCGTTCATGCTGTCGACATGGAAGATCGCGCCGGCGCTGGCGGCGGGATGCACCGTCGTCCACAAGCCGGCTGAACTTTCACCCGTGACGGCGCGCATCCTGATGGATATCGCGGCCGAGGCCGGGTTGCCACCCGGGGTCTGGAACCTTGTCAACGGCATTGGCGAGGAGGCGGGACGCGCGCTGACCGAACATCCGGCGATCAAGGCCGTTGCCTTTGTCGGTGAGAGCGCCACCGGGAAAATGATCATGCGGCAGGGCGCGGACACGCTGAAACGCGTGCATTTCGAACTTGGCGGCAAGAACCCGGTGGTGGTCTTTGCCGATGCCGATCTGGAGCGTGCCGCCGATGCCG
>CAJWDO010000142.1 GCA_913031555.1 uncultured Alphaproteobacteria bacterium
CTACCTACAGATTAGGAATCTGTCGCTCTATCCTGATGAGCTACGGGACCACACCCCTTATATGCCGGAATTCACCGCCGATTTCCAGACATCATATGCAGCCCGAAGACAGCGCGCGCAGGGGCGATAGGCAAGCCCCTCGGCCTCGCTGCGGCTGCCAAAGAAGACCCGGTTCCGGCGTGCCAGTCGTCGCCCGGCCCGGCAGTCGAGACGCCCAAAGATCTTCAACCGTCGGTTGCCAGCGAAGGTGAGTCGCCCGTCGCGGATCATCCGGCGCAGCGACACCTCGTCGATCGCGTCATGCCGAATCACGGCGCGCCCTCGGCCATGGCGGGTTCTGCCTGCCGGCTGTCACATTGCGCCGATTCCCAGCCGATGATCGCCCGCTTGCGGTCGGGCCCCCACATATAGCCGCCGGCCTCGCCATTCCGCCGGATTACCCGGTGGCAGGGAATCAGCCAGGCCACCGGATTGGCACCGATGGCGGTGCCAACGGCACGGCCGGCACCGGGGTGGCCGATCGCGGTGGCGACATCGCCATAGCTTGCCAGCCGCCCCATGGGGATTCGCAGCAGCGCCTCCCAGACCTTCATCTGGAACGTGGTGGCGCGAAGGTGAAGTCTGATCATCGCGGGCGATGACCAGTCGCTGTTCAATGCCGACAGGACCGAAAGCGCCGCCGTGGCATGGCTCCGCATATCCGGCCGCCTGTCAGATGGCGCATCCCGTTGGGGGGCCAGCTCCACCAGCGATATATCGGCACCCGGAAAGGCGACGTGAAGACCGTCAAGGGCCACCCGGCGCGCATCGCCGTCGCCATCATCATCACAGAAGGCCAGATGGCAGACACCGCGGTCCGTGGCGGCGATGATCACCTCGCCAAACAGACTGTCGGCAAAGCCGTAGCGGATGTCCAGACCGGCCCCGCCGCGGCTGTATTCGCCGGGAGTCATCGCCTCGATCCGCACGAACATGTCATGCAGCCTGCCGGCCCCGGAAAGGCCCGCCTCATAGGCGGCATCAAGGCAGCTGGCGCCCTCATGGCGCAGCAGCGCACGGGCATGATCGAGGCTGAGATAGCGGGCGAATCCCTTCGGGCTGACACCGGCCCAGCGGGTGAAAAGCCGCTGGAAATGAAACGGGCTGAGATTGGCAGCCGCGGCCACCTCGTCAAGCGCCGGCGCGTCGCGGTAATGCGCCGCGATATGGGTGATGGCGGCCTCGATCCGCCGATAGTCGATTCGGTCCTGGGTCGACCGGGACCTGGCGGGCCTGGTCTGGGCGGGCCTGGTCTGGGCGGGCCCAGTGTTGGTGGATCGGGTCTGGTGATTCCGGGTCTGGTTCTGCATGTGGGCCCTCCTGCCGCGATGTCGTTGTCAGACAACGTCACCCGACAAGACTAGCGGCGGATAACCTGTCGCATCGACCCGTTTCTTGCGGAGTTTGGAGTCTTTAACCCAATGAAGTCGAAAACCCGCCAGTGACAATGGTTAACTGTAAACGCTTTGATTTATGATGTTTTAATTATTTGTTTTTATTACAAAAAACTGTTTCCCTTATTCGTGAATGAGTATTAACGACTTATTAATAAAGGTTGCTGCACGTTCATTACATCAAATCTTACTAATGGAGAAAATAATGATGTACAGGATCGTATCAACCTCACTTCTTCTGGCCGCCGGCATTGCCGTCTCAGCCTGCAACGTGACCACTTCAAGCGTCACTCAACCCTCCGATCATGGTTACACCTATGCTGGTGGCAATGATGACAAGTGGGAAGCCGAAGTCCAGGTGGCATCATCGACGCAGCTGTCCTCGAACAATGCGAACTGGGACTCTTCGCCAGGAGGATCCGGTGATACGTCTGGTGACAATGCCGACAACGGTAACACGAATGCCGGCGGCCAATTCGGTAGCACGAATGGCGGTGGCACAAATGGTGGCGGCACGAATGCCGGTGGCACAAATGGTGGCGGCACGTCCAATGGCGCATCCGGCGGCCAATCCGGCGGCGCGTCAGACAGTTCTGGCGAACCCGACAAGGACGGTCCCGGTGCTAATCAAGCAGCCACCGCAGCAGCAGCTGATGCGTCGCGCCAGAACAGGAACGAACAAGGTGAACTCGACAAGGACGGTCCCGGTGCTACACCAGCCCCCTCACAGCCCCAGCGCGAGATTGTCAGCGCAGGGGTCCAAAAAACCGAGGACGGCGGACGTATAGCAGAAGCCCAATATAGCGATGGCACCTTCTCGCGGGACTTTTTTGACGCTGACGGCAACCATATCGGATCGCAAGGCGGCACACTGTAGCTGACGTCCAGAGGGTTTCCTTTACCCCCTCCTGAGTGAAATCATAACCCGGTCAGGCCACCCGCCTGATCGGGTAACTCCTTGGACAACAAATGGCAAGAGCCGGCAAGGGCGTCCCCCTTCACCCCCTCAGGTGACCTGCTGGCGGAGGACGAATTTCTGGATCTTGCCTGTCGAGGTTTTTGGCAGCTCGCCGAACACCACCTGTTTCGGTCTTTTGAAACCGGCCATCTGCCCGCGGCACCAGTCGAGGAACTCGGCCTCGCCGACGCTCTCCCCGGGCTTCAGCTCGACAAAGGCGCAGGGCACCTCGCCCCATGTCTCGTCAGGCTTCGCCACCACCGCCGCCGCCGCGACCGCCGGATGGCGATAGAGATAGCCCTCGACTTCGACCGACGAGATGTTCTCGCCACCCGAAATGATGACATCCTTC
Organism: uncultured Alphaproteobacteria bacterium; assembly: GCA_913031555.1. Lineage (GTDB taxonomy): Bacteria > Pseudomonadota > Alphaproteobacteria > Puniceispirillales > Puniceispirillaceae > UBA8309. The sequence continues at coordinate 2,744 of CAJWDO010000142.1, forward strand.
AACCTGTCCTTGATCTGGATATAGCCATTCTCGTGCCACACGGCGGCGTCGCCGGAAAAGAACCAGCCGTCGCGGAGCGATTCGGCGGTCGCCGCCTCGTTCCGGTAATAGCCCTTCATCACAGCATTGCCGCGAAGCACGATCTCGCCCTGCGTTTCACCATCGCGCGGCACCATCTCGCCGGTCTCGGTGTTCATCACCGCGGCGCCCTCATGCATCGGGAAGGACACGCCCTGCCAGCTCTGCAGATCGGCCTGCTCGTCAAAGGACAGATCGTTCCATTCCTCGCGCCAGACACATTGCGTGACATGGCCATAGGTTTCGGTCAGCCCGTAGACCTGCATCACCTCGAAATCCATCTCGGCCATCTTCCGCAGGATCGCGGCCGGTGGCGGGGCGCCGGCGGTAAAGGCCTTGACCCGGTAATCCAGCTTCGGGCGCATCTCCTCGGGTGCGTTGACCAGCAGGCTGAGGACAATCGGCGCGCCGCCGAAATGCGTCACATGGTGGGTGTCGATAGCACCGAAAATGGCCTCGGCGCTGATCTCGCGAATCAGCACGGTCGTGCCGGCCATCATCGTCATCGTCCAGACATGGCACCAGCCATTGCAGTGGAACATCGGCACGATATAGAGGTAGGTCGGATGCTGTGGCAGCTGCCATCCGGTGGCGGTGCCCATGCTCATCAGATAGGCGCCGCGATGATGATAGACGACCCCCTTCGGGCGACCGGATGTCCCCGAGGTATAGTTCAGCGCCAGCGCCTGCCATTCATCGGCCGGCATCTGCCAGTCAAAATCCGCATCACCAGTGGTGATGAAACTCTCATAATCCTCATCGGCAAGCTGCGGCAGATCACCCATCGCCGGGTCACGGATATCGATCACACGGATTCGCGACCGCACCTCGGCGGGCAGCGACTCCAGCGCCGCCCCGACCGTCGGCGCAAAGGCGGTATCGCTGATCAGCACCCGGCAGTCACCATGTTCAAGGATATAGGCGATGGTCTCGGCCTCGACACGGGTGTTGATCGAATTCAGCACGCATCCCGCCATCGGCACACCGGAATGCGCCTCAAACATCTCCGGCGTGTTCGCCGCAATCACCGATACCGTGTCGCCAAGCCCATAGCCTGCCTTTGTCAGCGCCGACGCCAGGCGCCGCATCCGGGCATAGCTCTCGGCCCATGTATAGCGGCGCTCGCCATAGATCACGGCGGTGCGATCCGGGAACAGATCGGCCGTTCGGGAGATAAAGCTGAGCGGCGTCAGCGGCACGAAATTGGCGTCGTTCCGCGGCATGGATTCGTAATGCTGCCTCATGAAAGTCTCCCTCGGATCAGGCATGCGGGGCGGGGCGTACAAATCATTCATGCGCGCCCTGCTCGTATGATGACGGCTGCTTGAAGGCTGTCAAGCCACGGCGATGACCACGCCCGGGCATCGCCCGGGCTTCAGGCGCCAAGCTGCGCCGCCACGGCACCGGCAAGCGCCGCATTGTCGATGATCAGCCGTTTGTTGGCGGCAAGACTGCGCCCCCCGGACCGTTTGGCGATTTCCGCCAGCAGCCAGGGCGTCGCCGCGGCGCCGGCCGGCGCACTGTCGATACAGGCCTCGATCCAGCCTTCGATCTCGTCAATCTCCAGCGCCAGAGCCGGGTCGACCGGATTGCAGATCAGCACCGCCCCGCCGATGCCAAGTCCGGCCCGCGAGCGGATGATGGCGGCCAGTTCAGCCGGGCTGTCGGCGCGGCAATCAACCGCCAGCCCGCTATGCCGTGCCCAGAAGGCCGGCATGTCGTCGGTCCGATAACCGACAAGTGTCACCCCCATGGTTTCCAGCACTTCACGCGTTCGCGCCAGATCGAGGATCAGTTTGGGACCGGAACAGACAACTGCCACAGGCGTGTGCGCCAACTCGAACAGATCGGCCGAGACATCCATGCTGGACTCACCGCCGCGATGCACCCCGCCAATACCACCGGTGGCGAAGATGTCGATACCGGCGCGTTCGGCAAGGATCATCGTTGCCGAGACCGTCGTCGCACCAAGCGTCGGCGCACCCGGTACGCCTGACAACGCAATGGCAAGATCGCGCCGTGACAGCTTTGCCACATCACTTGCGGTGGCAAGTCGGTGCATATCGTCATCGGCAAGTCCGACATGTGCATGCCCGTCGAGCACCGCCATCGTCGCCGGCACCGCGCCGGCATCGCGGACAGCCACCTCGGCGCCTTGCGCCACCTCGATATTTTCCGGATACGGCAGGCCATGGCTGATCAGGGTCGATTCAAGCGCCACCAGTGGCCGGCCGGCGCGGCGCGCGGCATCCACCTCGGTAGACATTCGGAAATCGAAATCTGGGTTTGCTGTCATTTTCATGCCTCCACCGTCGCGCCAGACGCATAATTCGCACCAGCCG
>CAJWDO010000143.1 GCA_913031555.1 uncultured Alphaproteobacteria bacterium
CGACGTTGGAGTTCATCAGCAGATTGTCGCGGGCACGTGATTTCAGCCGCGCCTGCTCAAAATCATCCGCGAGTTCGGCCTGCGGCATGATCCCGGCCTCGATCGGAAATCGGCGCAGCACCGACTGGCAAAAGGAATGCACCGTCTCGACGCGCGGCCCATCATCATTGTCCAGCGTTTCGGCAAACAGGCTTCGCGCCCGCCCCAGCATATCCTGAGTGGGGGTGGCAATCCCCATACCGGCAAGCTCCTCGCGAAGCACCGCCCCCGTCGCGATGGCCCATTTCGCGAGCTGCGCCGAGATTCTGTTGCGCATTTCGGCCGCGGCCGCCCGTGTATAGGTCACGCACAGGATGCTGTCCGGTTGCGCACCATCCAGCATCAAACGCAGCACGCGGTCAGTCAAAAGCTTGGTCTTGCCGGTTCCTGCATTGGCCGACACAAGGGCCGAACTTTCGGGGTCGGAGGCCGCCGCCTGCCGGGCCGATGCCTCACTGGCGACCGCCTTGTCAAAGCCCGGTTTCACGAGAGGCCCGTCATCCAGCACCTCCGGCGCGCCGACAGTGACCGTGCCCGCCTCCCCAATCCGCCATTCATCGACCCTGGCCAAATGGTCATACAGCGGAAATGCCGCGCCAACCTGAGGGTTGGGACGGCTGGCATAGGGCATTGCCGGATCATCAAACCGCGCGGCAAGCCGGGCCAGACTGTCCCGCGCCGCCGCCGCATCCCAGTCCGTCGGTTGCACGGATTTACGTGACCCGGGTTCGTCACGCTTGCCGGTCAGCCGCCAATATTCCATCTCCAGCACCTCTGCCGCCTCGATGCCGGCAAACCCGCCATGCGCGGCAATCACCGCTTCGGTAATCAGCTGCGTGCGCCGCCCCTGCGCCACATCTCTGGCACTCGGCGTGGTTCCGGTCTTGTAATCGAGAATGGCGAGGCCACCGCCAGCGAATCTGTCGATCCTGTCGGCGCGCGCCCTGAACGTCACCGGCCCGGCCGGTGCCTCCACCTCAATGGCTCCAACGACCTCTGCATGGCTGTCATGCAGGCTGGCTCGGCGGCGTGACTCGGTCTCGACAAACCAGGAAGCCATGGTGCGAAAGGCTGGCCACCAGAAATGCCGTACGGCAGGAACCTGCCAGAACGGATCGAAATGGCGACGTGCGATGGCCAGCATTTCATCCAGCGCATTCTCAGGCAGATCGCCTTGCGGATGGGCGGTAAGAAAGGCTGCCAGCGTGTCATGCACGATATTGCCGCGCAGCGCCGCATCGATCGGCCGGTCAATTTCATCAAGCTGGCGCAAACCAAGAACCCGCTTCGCATAAAGGCTGTAAGGATCGGCAATCCAGTCATCAATCTCGGTGGCGGAAAAGCGTCGGGGACGCGCGGTGACGGGTGGCGCCGGCCGCGGGCGCGCACAGGGTGTCATCGGCGGGACAGGTGACAGCGCGACAAGCTGGTCACGCCACTGCCGGCCATCATCAACCGCCTGATCGATACTCAACGCGCCAAGCACCGCGCCAAGGCGCTGCAACCATCGGCTTGGCGTCGTCACCGCATCACCGTCACGAAGCGCACGGGTAATGATCACCTCCGGCCTGGTCGTGGCCATCCACACATCATGCGCGCTGAGCCCGGTCCGCCAGTTATGTGGCTGCAACCCGGCAGCCTGCCGCATTTCAGCATTCATCCACGGATCGATTTCCGGACGTGGTGGCCAGTTGCCCTCATTGAAGCCACCAAGAATCAGCCTGTCGGCACTTTGCATTCGTGCCTCGACAGGCCCCAGAATGTCAAGGCGGGGATGCGTTTGCCAGCTGCGCCGCACCGTTTTCGACGCCATCAACTGCGCCAGAATCTGCGGAAAGGACGCCTGATCAGCAGCATAGATCGTGCCATGTTCCGTAAGGGTGGAAAGAAGCATTGCCGCCGCCTCGCCATCCTCACCGGTCCAGACATGAAGCGCGCCATCGGCAAGATCGACAGTCCCGTCTTCATCGCATCGCCGCGACGCCAGCGCCTCTGCGGCGCTGCCAAGCGCCCGTGCGAGCGAGGCGATATCAGACGCCGGCGCCGACCAGGCGTCGGTCAGCGGCGCCAGTGGTGCCGCGATATGTGCTTCGAAAAACGCCAGCAAATCATCATCACCGGCAAGACGGTCACGAATGCCGGCAAGCCCCTCTGCCGGCCGATATCCACGCAGCGCAGCCAATTCCATGGCGCGAAGATGTGACCTGAAACGGGCCGGTGCTAACCCGCCGGCAACAAGAGGATGTTTCAGAAAGGCCAGCGTTGGCACCGGGGCAAAAGCCTCGGCAACCATTATGACCATACTGTGCAGGAAGCCACCAACAGGGCACCCGGACAATGGTCGGCCGGCCGAGTCATCGACATCGATCCGCCAGCGTTGCAGCCCCGCGATCACGGCCTCGGCAAGTTGCCTGTCCGGCGTCACCAACGCCGCCGTCCGACCCGGCGTTTCCAGAACCTCGCGCATTGCAATCGCGATCAGCCCCGCCTCCTCGGCCCTGGTGCCGCATTCGACAATCGACAGTCCGATCAGCGCATCACGGCCAAGGTCCGGATTCGTCGTACCAAGCCGGCGCCAGTCGGCGCTGAGAGCCGCCGGCTTGAATGCCTCGCGCATCAGCTCGCGCCGCAAACCCCCTTCCTCTGCAAACCCGTCCGCCACCTGCCAGAGGGTAACATCGGACGGGCCCACCCCAAGCGCCTCGAGAAGCACCGACAGTTGATGCTGCGGATGTCCGGCATCCTGATGAATTTCCTGCCAGTGGTCAGCCGCCCCATGATCGAGCCCGGGCAACACGACATGCCCGTTCGGCAGGGACGCCACACAGGCGATCAACTCGCGCGTCGCCGCGAAAGTGCCTGTAGACCCTGCCACCAGCACCAGATCGCATGGTGGCACCTGCCGCCAGGCCTCGCACCGAAGTCTGATCAGCCTGTTGCGCCTGTCCGCCGGGTCGAGAACGCCCTGTTCGGCAAGAATGGCTGGCCAACGGTCAATCAGAATGGTCAGAAGTTTCAGAATGTCCTGCCAATGACGGGAGAACCGCTCGGGAAGCAGACTGACAAGCTGATCCGGCGTGGAATCGACATTGCAAAGCGCATCGAGAAGGCGCGCCAGCGAATCCGCAAGCTGCATTGCCTGCGGTGGTGTCGGCGCCACGCCGCCCATGGCAAACCCTTCAAGAAGCCTGGCCAGCCACAATTGTCGGCACAGCGTATCCATAGCGGGCGGTAGCGCTGCGCCATCCGCCGCGAAACCCAAAATTTCAGGCGAATCCTGCTCGACATCACCAATCGGCTCAATTCGCGGCAGCAGCGTCGCCTCATCCCCCCGGATTTCAAGAAACGCCGCGCGAAGCGACAGCGCGGCGCGGCGGGACGGCACCAGAATGGTGGCCCGTGCCAGATCCTCGGCAGTGCCGGCAAGATCGACGATGCCACTGGCAAGCGCCGTGGCGAAGGGAACACCGGCAGGAATGTTGTGAATATTGCGTGGGGCGGGCGTCGACGTCATGCCGCAATCATACAGGCAACTGCCGGTCAAGACGAGTGTTCAGGGATCAAAATCCTGTCAGGAGACACCTTTCATACCGGTCTGGATGCCAGCCTCGATTTCTGCCAGCAGAGACTGCCATCTGTCACCGCCGGAAAGCGAAATGGTGCGGGTGTCAGATGCCTCCGGGTCAGGCTGGATAAATATATTCAGCGCCGTGCGGGGCAGATAGGGGCCAAGCCGCTGCGCCCATTCAATCAGGCAGATTGAGTCGATAAAGGCATCTTCGATCCCGAGTTCCAGCGCGTCCTCTGGCAAGTCGAGCCGATAGAGATCGAAATGCAACAGCGATGGCCCGTCAGTCGGCTCATAGGTCTGCACAAGGGTGAAGGTCGGACTTGGAATGTCGTTTTCCTGCGGGCAGGCATGCTGGATGATCGACCGCGCCAGCACTGACTTGCCGGCACCAAGAGGTCCTTCCAGCGCCACCACGTCGCCAGCTTTCAGACAATCCGAAATGAAATGACCCAGCCGCGCGGTCGCGGCCGGGTCACATAGCGTCACGTCAATCCGGTTCATGCCTAGTAACGATATTGCTCGCTCTTGAACGGGCCCTGCTGTTCAACCCCGATATAGTCGGCCTGGTCCTTGCTAAGCTGTGAAATCATCGCCCCGACCTTGGCAAGATGCAGCGCCGCCACCTTTTCATCAAGATGGCGCGGCAGCGTGTATACGCGGTTCTCATAACCGTCACCTTCGTTCCAGAGCTCCATCTGCGCCAGAACCTGATTGGTGAAGGATGCCGACATCACGAATGAAGGATGGCCGGTGGCGCAGCCAAGATTCACCAGCCGACCCTTTGCCAGCATGATGATCCGCTTGCCGTCCGGGAACTCGATCTCGTCGACCTGCGGCTTGACTTCGGACCAGTTCATGTTCTGCAAGGAGGACACCTGAATTTCGTTATCGAAATGCCCGATGTTGCAGACAATGGCGCGGTCCTTCATGTCACGCATATGGTCAACCGTGATGACATCCCGGTTGCCAGTGGCGGTCACGAAGATATCGGCCTTTGGCGCCGCCTGCTCCATGGTAACAACCTCATAGCCTTCCATCGCCGCCTGCAGCGCGCAGATCGGGTCGATTTCAGTGACCATCACACGCGCGCCGCCCTGGCGAAGCGATGCCGCCGAGCCCTTGCCGACATCACCATATCCCGCCACAACCGCAACCTTGCCGGCGAGCATCACGTCTGTTGCCCGGCGAATGCCGTCAACCAGCGATTCACGGCAGCCGTAAAGATTGTCGAACTTCGATTTCGTGACCGATTCATTGACGTTGATGGCCGGGAACGGAAGACCGCCTGCCTCGGCAAGCTGGTACAGCCGCAAGACGCCGGTCGTCGTTTCCTCTGACACACCCTTGATGGCGTCGCGCTGGCGTGTGAACCAACCCGGGCTGCTGGCCAGACGGGTATGGATCTGTGCCTTCAGGAATTCCTCTTCCTCGGAAGCCGGCACGGCAAGCACATCATCACCAGCCTCGGCACGCGCCCCCAGAAGGATATACATCGTTGCATCACCACCATCATCCAGGATCATGTTGGCTGTACCGCCATTGGCCCAG